>ONVN01000212.1 GCA_900321295.1 uncultured Eubacteriales bacterium | reverse complement strand
CAGAACAATGAAGAGTGGGTACTCTTTATGGCCATGCGTTCACTCAAGACAGGTTATAAAGATATCGTCGTTGTCACAACCACAGAGGATCCAGGCAATTTGGCCATTGGCAGTCAGTATCGCATTTATGGGCAGCTTGTCGGCAATTATGAGGTACAGAACGCAGAAGGCGGTAGTTCCTATTATCCATGCTTTGAATTGCTTTTCTTCGGTGCATGATTGACAGGGTGCGGCAGATTGCCGCACCCATTTGTTTACGGGAAAATATGTCTTTCCTTTCTTGATTCGTACAGGTTGACAAATATATCATAATCCAATACAATGCGCACAAGTTTCTGACTATTTCAGGAACGGATCAGAGTAGGTTCTTTTGCGTCAAGTGCTGCCAAAATGGGGAGTTGTTTGGCAGACGAAGGTTCATGCCGCGGTAAGAGAATCGCACCCGCTGAATCACATAATGGAGAAATCTTTTATCCTCCTTATGCAGCTTGGTCATGCTCTGAAAGGAGGTTTTTTATGTCTGATCCAATCAAGTCATCCCCCGTCCTTTTCCCCCATCCTTTCTCCAAAGCTTACTGGAAGCAGGCTATTTCAGAATTTAAAAATGTCAGAATCCTCATTTTTGCAGCTTTGATGATTGCTCTTCGGGTTATTTTCAAGGCCGTCAGTATACCCATCGGCATGGACCTTCGCATTAATACTGCATTTCTGATCAATGCCTTTGGTGCCATGGTTTTTGGTCCGGTTGTTGCCGCAGCTTCTGCTGCGGTTACAGATACTCTGGGATGCCTTCTTTTTCCTACCGGTACGTATTTTTTTCCGTTCATTTTTATCGAAATTGCAGGTTCTGTAATCTTTGCTCTATTTCTCTATCGAACAAATATTACACCTGTACGCGTTATTCTTTCCAGATTCTGCATTGATTTTTTTGTCAATATTGTGTTGAATACCCCCATCATGATGCTCTATTACCAGCTGATCATGGGAAAGTACTATGCACCATTTGATATGTTGCGAATCATTAAGAATCTTGTCCTCTTTCCTCTTGAATCCGTTATCTTGATTCTGTTTCTGGTTTTAACTGTGCCACGGGTCCGCTCACTGGGTTTCATAATAGGAAGTGTTCAATCTCTGAAACTCAATCGGCGTACTGTTGCCATGCTTCTCGCTCTATTCATTGCAGGGGGTGCCGCCGTTGGTCTGTACAGCGCATATGCATATGAACATACTTCGTTGTCTGCAAAATATTCTGCAGAAGAGCGCCTGCAGAAAAATCTTGCCATGACTGCAGAAGTGAATTTGCATCATCCATCTGCAGACCCTAATGTGGCCATCGTGGAAAGTGCATATCCGTCGCTGTTTTCTGGAAACATTACGTATACCGTCGGCATCTATAAGGCTGACGCCGAAGAGATCGCCAAACGTTCCGAAAAAAGCACAATAGAAGAAGCCATGCAATCCGTCTATGCCTATTCAAAAACCCCAGCTTCCAAAGATGAATTGCTCCACAGATACGGAACAGCTCTCATCATAACATCAAAAGATGGAACAGTGATCAGCTATTCCGATCAGAATTAAAAAAAGCCAGGCACGGTGCCTGGCACTTTTTAATTGAGTTTCAGCATGTCATCCATTGTATACATGCCAGCTTTTTGACTTACCAGAAAACCAGCCGCTTTCAGGCTTCCCACGGCAAATACACTTCTGTCTTCTGCAGAATGCCGAAGTTCTATCCTTTCCATGGGGCCAAAATAGCAGACGGCATGCTCTCCGGCTACCGTTCCTCCTCGTAATGCATGCATGCCGATTTCATTTTTTTCTCGCTTGCGGATACCGTTTCTTCCATTTACTTGCTCGCGGGGGACCTGATACGCATCCTTGATTTCATTAAACAGCATAAGTGCTGTTCCGCTTGGCGCGTCAAGTTTCTGATTGTGATGTGCTTCAATGATCTCAACATCAAAATCATCACCCAGGAGCTCGCTTGCCATCCGGCTGAGTTTTCTCAGAACCGCAATGCCAACCGACATATTTGCCGACCGAAAGATTGGAATTCGTTTTGAAGCATCCTCGATTTGTTTCAGCTGTTCTGCAGAAAAACCGGTCGAACAGATTACACAAGGCGTCGTATGACTCAATGCGTAAGTGAGAAGCCCATCCAATCCATCCGCTCTCGAAAAATCAATAATGCAGTCGACTTTCTCCTGAACCGATTCAAAGTTCGGATACAGCGGGAATGTCGTGTCTGTGGGACAAGGGTCTACTCCACAAGCAACATCAATTCCCATATTTTTCGCACATGCAGCTACGGCGCGTCCCATACGACCACAGGCACCACTGATCAAAATACGCATAGGGCCTCCCCCTCTGTCATACATTCAGTCCCAGCTCACGCATTGCTTCGTAAAGTCTCGGACGATTTCTCTCCTGCATTGGAACAAGCGGAAGTCGGACTTCGTCTTCACACATGCCGATCGCAGCCATTGCTGCTTTTGCAGGGATGGGGCTGGTTTCGCAAAATAAGGCATTGATCAAAGGAAGCAGCTTCAACTGCCATGCAGCAGCTTCTTTATTCTTACCTTCCAAGGCAAGATGGGCCATAAGGGTGGTTTCTTTGGGAAGAACGTTGGAGACTACAGAGATCACGCCTTTATACCCACAGGTAATCATGGGAACCGCAATATCATCATTGCCGGAATAGAAATCAGCCATTCCATCCACCAGCCGCATCTTATCCAGGGACTGGCCAACATCACTTGAAGCCTCTTTTATGCCAATGATATTGGGATGTTTGCAGATTGCACGCAAAGCTTCACCGCCCATATTGATTCCAGTCCTGCTTGGTACATTGTATACAATAACCGGAAGTGTTGCTGCGTCCGCGACCGCATGGAAGTGAGCAATCAGACCCTCCTGGCTGGTTTTATTGTAATACGGAGTAACAACCAGCTGAGCATCTGCACCAAATTCTTTCGACATACGGGCTGCTTCCACTGCTTCCCTCGTGCAGTTGGAACCAGTACCTGCTATGACTGGAACACGTCCATGCGTAACATCAACCACACGTCGGATCACACTGAGATGCTCATCCCATGTCATTGTTGCAGGTTCACCCGTTGTACCGGCAGCAATCAGTGCATCAATGCCTGCTTCAATCTGTGTCTCAACAAGCCGGTCCAGGGCAGGATAATCAACCTCCCCATTCTTGAAAGGGGTAATAAGCGCTGTACCGCAACCTTCGAAAAGTGCCATGCCTTTTTCCCTCCTGCTTAATTTCTGGTAATATAACCCAACGCACAGAGCATTTCTGCACTGAGAATTCCGCCGCCCGCGGCACCACGAATGGTGTTATGGCTCAGGCACACAAATCTCCAGTCAAAGATTCTGTCTTCACGAAGTCTTCCGATGGAAATTCCAAAACCGCGCTCAAAATCGCGGTCAAGCCTGGTCTGAGGACGTGCAGGATCTTCAAAATACTGCAGAAAGGGTTTGGGTGCACTTGGCAGGGCAAGACGCTGCGGCTCTGTTTCAAAATGCGCCCAACGGTCAAGAATTTCTTCTTTGGTAGGCTTCTTTTTGAAATGTACAGAAACTGCAGCCATATGTCCGTCAGAACAGGCAACTCTCAGGCACTGAGCAGAGATAACCGGCAGTTGAGCATTTCTGATGATTTTTCCGTTGTCCCCATCAACCATTTCTCCCCAGATTTTCAGAGGCTCATTCTCGCTCTTTTCATCTTCTCCGCCGATATAAGGGATGACATTATCCACCATTTCCGGCCAAGTCTTAAACGTCTTCCCTGCTCCAGAGATTGCCTGATATGTGCAGACCATGACTTTATCCGGTTCAAAATCAAGAAGAGGTGTCAGCGCCGGGACATAACTTTGAATAGAGCAGTTGGGTTTTACTGCAATAAAACCTCTCTGTGTCCCCAGTCTGCGCCGCTGTGTCTCAATCACCTTTGCATGCTGATAATTCAGTTCCGGGATCATCATGGGGACATCTTCAATTCCCCTGCAGGCACTGTTATTTGAAACAACTGGAATCTCATGCCGTGCATAGTTCTCTTCCATTGCCCGAACTTCGTCTTTTTTCATATCAACAGCGCAGAAAACGAAGTCGACCGCCTCGGCAATCTTATTGACCTCCTGGGCATCCACAACAATCATATTCCTGATTCGCTCCGGGATAGCCCATTCAAAGGCCCATTTGCTTCCGACTGCTTCCTCATAGGTTTTTCCGGCAGAACGGCTCGACGCAGCAAGGAGCACAACCTCAAACCATGGATGGTTGTCCAAAAGAGAAATAAAACGCTGTCCCACCATTCCAGTAGCTCCGATAATGCCAACACGATACTTTTCCATTTTCTCTCCTCCATACACATTTCCGTTTCCGCCGAAACAGATGATAGATAAAAACCGCAGACAGGCTGCGGTGCATAATGAATGACAAAAATCTTCATCAGCGCTCCGCCGGAACTCCGGTGACAGCCGGTGTCCTCTTAAGACACAAGCCAAGCAACCGCATCGGGCATACGGCTCTTTCGGCATGGTCTCCTTTTAAACAGTTTCATCAGTCTGCACGAACTTCCGCTGTTCTACTTATAAACCACGCACCTCTGATATCCTTGGACCATCCAAAGACGGCCGTATCATAACATGAAGGTCTTTCACTGTCAATCTGTGCTTTGCATTCTTCTTGCTTTTCTTTCAAATCATAGCATGAAAACATATATCCGTTCTCTTTTTCTTGGTTCAACATTTTCTCCATGAAACACAGACCCATTGCTGATCACCCTAAAATATGAAAAGTATTGTTACTATCCGAGATCACATCCCAAGAATGGAAACTTTATCCATCACTCTCCGAACCGGTTCATTCTTTCTATATGAAGCAATGACAGACTTTGTCTTGAACAAACAAACGTTGGTCTGTTTTTATGTGTTCATGCAGTTTCACCTGTTGCATTTTGGAAACGCCCCCGGGTGAGATAGCAGGATTTGCCCGCCGTCTCAAGAAATATCCCTGGTAAACCTCATCCGTACACTGGACAGGTTTAGTTTTCACCGGGTCGTTTCATCGGCTGCAGCCCGGGAAAGGCGGTGGGCTTTAAGAAGCATGTGTTCCAACCCGCAGTGCCATCTGCTCTATGATCACGATATTCGTGAACCTCTTTTCCTTTTTCTGGAATCCGTCTATGGGAAAATCAGGATTCTTGAAGAAAAAAACACCGGTGATGCGCGGGCTGATGCCGTAATGGTCCTTGAAAACCTCGTCTGCGGAATTGAAATCAAAAGCGATGCTGATTCCTACACACGCCTTGCTTCGCAGGTTTCCAATTATGACCTCTACTATGATGCGAATTTTGTTGTCATTGGCCTTTCCCACCTTCGCCATATTCACGAGCATGTTCCTTACTGGTGGGGTATTATAACCTGCGAATATGACGAAGGACGCATTGAGTTCTATTTTGAAAGGCATCCCCAGCCCAATCCCGTAATGGATCCAAAAAAGAAACTCAGCATACTGTGGCGGCCAGAGTTAAACCATCTTCTTCAACAGGCGAATTTACCTGCTTACCGACAGAAAAGCAAGGATTTCGTTCAGAATGTTCTTCTCGAACGAGTCGACAGCTCCCTTCTCTGGTACTGGGTCTCTCAAGAGCTTTTTGAACGTGATTACACATTAATTGCCCAAACCATTCGTTCCTATCGTCAGGAACACGGAAAGCGGGCAAGAAAGAAAAAGCGGATCCGTCAAAACCGGAAGTCTTCTATCTCTGTTTCACGGTAATCTTCTTCTTTCTTATGGACGCTAGCACATTTCAAGGACATCGAAGAGAAGAAAAAGGCCGAAGAACATATGCTTGTTCTCGGCCTTTTGAAAAATACATGAATTCGATTGTCCAAGGAAATTCTTTACCCTATGACTTCGCCCTTGCCATTGAACAACGGCAGTTTTTCGAGATAAATGATGTCTTCCCGATTCTGCGCATCACCTTCTGCAAGGATCGCCATACGGCCGCACACTTTTCCTCCGACCGCTTCCACGAGCGTTTCCAGTGCACGCAGGGATTCTCCTGTGGAAATCACGTCGTCCACAATCAGGATCCGTTTGCCACGCATCATTTCAGCATCTTCTCCATCAAGATAAAGGTGCTGCTCTTTGGCTGTTGTAATAGAGTGAACAGGAACATCCACAACATTCTTCATGTAAAGCTTAACGCCCTTGCGTGCAAGCATCCATTTTTTATCACCATTCTGTCGAGCCATTGCATATGCAAGCGGAATGCCTTTGGATTCAGCTGTGATGATATAATCATACTCGGGTGCACGTTTAAGAAGCTCAGTCGCACATGCTTCTGTCAGTTCGCAATCGCCAAAAATAACAAATGCGCCGATATACAGGTCATCATTCAACGGGCACAGCGGAAGATTACGTTCAAGTCCTGCAATGTTCATCGTGTAAAACATGTTTCAACAGTCCTTTTTTCTGATTTATGTAACATAGTTACAGTTCATTCTACAACGCAGCGGATTAATCGTCAACATAAAAAAGAAGGGATAAACCCTTCTTTCTGATCCTAAGAAGCTCAGACGCGCCGTACTTCCTTGATCTTGGCAGCCTTGCCCTGACGTGCACGCAGGTAATACAGCTTTGCGCGGCGTACCTGACCCTTGCGGACGACTTCAATGCGGTCAACACGGGGGCTGTGCAGCGGGAAAGTACGTTCCACACCGATACCGGATGCCACACGACGAACAGTGAATGTTTCACGAACACCACCATTGCGCTTAGCAATCACAGTGCCTTCAAACGCCTGAAGACGTTCATGTGTTCCTTCAACGACCTTGACCCACACATTGACAGTATCGCCAACGTTGAACTGAGGACGATCGTTCCGAAGCTGTTTTGCTTCGATCGAACGGATAATTTCGCTCATGGGTAGGATCCTCCTCCCTTCATAGACGTTCATGTCATGCTTTGCTTCAAAAAGCAAATTTCATGCAGCGGACCGTCCGTTGTCACAATCGCCATTCTACCATGGTTCCAGTTTCTATGCAAGCACTTTTTCTTCTTTTTTTCTTCTTTTCATCATGCTATACTTTTAACAGCAAAAACAAATCATGAAAGAAGGACCTGCATGCGTCTGCTTCCTGCGGCTTTCCATGATACCATCAGCAGTGTTCAGCCTGTTGTCGATTGGATGATCCGTGACCATGTCAAGGGGGCCACTGTTGCCGTCATTCACAGTGGTGAAATTGCTTATACCGGCCAATACGGCATGTCCTCTTTAGCAGATACCAAAGTGAAGGAGACCACCCTGTTTGAATGCGCTTCCCTCACCAAGATGCATTTTGCTGCCCTGGCTCTGAAATTGTGTGAGGATGGCCTTTTTACACTGGATGTCCCTGTGATGCAACAGT
>ONVN01000442.1 GCA_900321295.1 uncultured Eubacteriales bacterium | reverse complement strand
GGAAGCTCCGGTATGCTGCCGGTCCCGGATATGAAGCAGCCAGGTTCCGAAATCCATGAAAAGACTGGCCAGAAGGGAATAGAGCATACCGTAGACAAAAGCCAGGATGTCATGGAAAACAAAGACCGAGAGCAGAATGATGATGCCGTCCACGACAAAAGCAATGGATCCGAATGTCAGTTTTGGATGGGTACGCTTCAGGGCCACGATGATGAAGTCCGTTCCCCCGGTGGAGGATCCGGCATCAAAGATCAGTGCATACCCGAGGCCCGCGCAGATACCTGCAAAAACAGAGGCCAGCAGCCGGGAAGCGGTAAAAACCGGAAGATGGATGACGATATAGTCGACGAAGACGGCACAGATCACCATGGTTTTCAGGGACATCAGGAAGAATTGAGGTCCCAGGCGCCGGAAGGTGGCCAGAATAACCGGAAGATTCAGCAGAAGCGTTCCGAGCCCGATGGGAAAGGCAAACAGATAGTGGCAGATGACCGCCAGACCGGTGATGCCGCCCGGGGCAAAATCCGCATGGACGGCAAAGGTATCGACAGAGATCCCCAGAAGCAGGGCCCCCAGAACGTCGAAAAGTAGACAGCGCTTGATGTTCATAGGATTCCTCCAGACGGCTTCCTATTATACAGAAGAGTCCCGTGTTTGGGAATCGTACGCCGGAGAGAAGGCACAGAAAAAGACTTTACCCGCAGATATCTGCCCGGTAAAGTCTTTTCGTTTATGGATTGGATGCCCGAAAAAGACGGGCTGGACCGGAAAGGATTACTCCTTTTCCATCAGATCCCAGGCGCCGAGCATGTACATGATGCCCAGAGCGCGGTCATAGAGACCATAACCGGGGCGCACATTGCCGGGCTTTTCATCCCACAGATGACGGCCGTGGTCGGGACGGATATAGCCCTCAAAGCCGCAGTCATGATAAGCGCGGAGAATATCGAGAATACCGGTATCGCCGTCGCAGTCGCGGTGGCTTGCCTCAGAGAAGTCGCCATTGGGGAAGTGCTTGACGTTCCGGATGTGGGCGAAGGCAATGCGGTCGCAGTGCTTGCGGACGATTGCAGCCACATTGTTCTCAGGATTGGCGTTGAGTGAACCGGAGCAGAGGGTAAGGCAGTTATAGGGATCGTCCACCATTTTCAGGAAGCGGTCGATACTCTGTGCATCCACGAGAAGACGCGGCAGGCCGAAGATATCCCAGGGCGGATCGTCCATATGCACGGCCATCTTGATGTCGCACTCGTGGCAGACCGGCATCAGCTTTTCAAGGAAATACTTGAAATTGGCCCAGAGCTTCTCTTTGGTCACATCCTTGTATTTCTCAAAGAGTTCATCAAGCTTTGCCATGCGTTCGGGTTCCCAGCCGGGGAACGTCATATGGTACTTCTCGGTGAAGCCCATGACATACGCTGCCATCTCCTTGGGGTCGTCCTGGATCATATCCTTCTGGTAGAAGAGGGCAGTCGATCCGTCGCCGACCGGATGGAAAAGGTCAGAACGCGTCCAGTCAAAGATGGGCATGAAGTTATAGCAGATGACCTTCACGCCAAAGGGCTTGAGATTGCGGATGGTCTGGATGTAATTCTCGATGTACTGATCTCTGGTCGGCAGGCCGATCTTGATATCATCATGGACGTTGACGGACTCCACCACATCCGCGTTGAAGCCGGCAGCCTTGATCTGGTCCACGACCACTTTGATCTCTTCGGGCTTCCAGATTTCTCCGGGCATTTTGTCATGCAGTGCCCAGACGATTGTGCTCACACCGGGGATCTGCCGGATGTCGGCAAGAGTGATTTTGTCGTTGCCTTCGCCATACCAGCGAAAACCCATCTGCATTGGCATGTCTTGATCCTCCTTGCTGTTGTGAATTCAGCGGTTCAAACTGTACAGGAGTACAGTATCCAAGAAAGGTCCAGTGCGCAGGCGCACCGGTTGCAGGCGGTTTCCTGCCGCCGGGCCCAATAGAACAGACTGCTGTGTTTTCCTGTCCGGGCATGCGGAGACCAGGATGAACCGAACTGCTGATGTCATAATACTTATAACTGACGACGATGCCGATGTCAATACTGAATATTGTGCAGAAAGTTTTCCGGATGCGAAAGGAAGGATGGGGAATACCGATATCCGTTTTCTGAAACATGCAAAAACAGCCGGAGAAAATGCATGTTGCATCTCTTTCGGCTGAAAGTGAACAGACTGAGAACGTGATCTGTCAGGTCCGCTTTGCGCGGCGTTGGCACCGTGGCTCACACTGAGGATTGGTCAGTAGCGGACAACAACACTGATTTTGCAAAAACCAGCAAACTCTTGCATCAGGACGTGATAGATTTCCTTTGGGCACATTCCTCCTTGCGGGATTCGGAGACTGCCGTCTCCTGGAGTTGCACTTACTCGATACTTTCTCCTATGTCGGCTTGCGGCCTTCATACGTGTTCATTTTGCAGAACAATAAGTTGTTTTTCGTTCCTGAAGCTGTACACTCTTTGGCTTCATGATCCGGAATCGAACCGGACCGATCGTTCTGAAGACGATTGCTCTGCCATTGAGCTTTCATGTTGTGGACTGCGAGGTGTACATTGACCATCTCTGCCTTTTGGACAAAGCCCAGGTTTCGCAGCCCTGTTCGTCTTGCGGACGCCCTTCTGTCCTTGTGCCCCTTCCTTTCGGTTTGAGAGGCATGCGGCAGATAAATACAGCACTTGTTTTTGCAGAACTCGCACCATAAATCCATAAAGCTTTCTCCCCTGTTTCCAGGCTAGGAACCCGTGTATGTACCTGCGGATCCCGGCCCTGCCATACCCTCTGCAGTTGCCCTTGGGCAGGAAGACAGAACCTTGTTTATGGGTTTTCCGTTGTGCTCGCCGTGGCAAGCCGGGAATGCATCCCTTTATCCCCATCACTGGGATTATCTCAAAGAGCCGAAACCACCCTTTTGAACAAATGTGTCGGAATCAGCATCACCACGTGAAGGTTTTGTTCTTGATGCCGTCCTGCATCCGGGGAGTTCTCCCTGTCTGCAGGACAATCCTACCGTCTTTCGGAATTCCGGTCACGGAAAAAAAGTTGCGAACCTGAAAAAAGGAAAAAACCGCCCGGTCAGCGGGCGGCTGGGGAGAGCAGAAATCAGATTTCCTTCAGAATGGTTCGTACGGCCGAAGCATAGGCGTCTGCGTGGCTCATGGAAAATTCGCCGTGATAGAGGCCGGGAAGAATTGTCTCCGTGCTTTCCGGAAGCAGCCGATGGATCTGCCGGGCGGAGAAAAGGATTTCCCGGGTCTCCTTTTTCCCGGCATAGATGTGGACAGATGCGGACGTGTTCCGGAGGGCAGAGGGCAGGGAAAAGGCGGTACTGGAGCGCATAAAGGCGACCATGTCGGATTTTCGGATGGCACATGAATCCCGGTAATAGTCCTCAAAGAGGTCCGGCTTCATGTGGAGAGAACGAAACTGCAGCCGGGCAAACCAGCTGGACCGGATCAGGGGGTAGGACCAGGAAACGGCGGGTCCGATCAGCGCATGGGTGAGCGCGGAGGGGATGACGGAGGCACTTTCCACGAGCGCATGCCGGCAGACATCCCCTCGCATGGAAAGCAGGGAGAGCAGGACCTGCGCACCGAGGGAGAGCCCTCCGATGAGCAGGACGTGTCCGCCCAGGTGTGTGTCAATCCAGGAAAGGATTTCAGCGGCATTGTCTTCAATAGAAGTAAAGGGCCTGTCGCTGCCTGCGTGTCCGTCAAGAACCGGCACGAGAACATGATAGTCCGGTGCAAGGAGGCCGGCGGCCTCGCGGTAATTCCACCAGGACAGGCCTCCGCCGTGCAGGAAGAGAAGAGGTTCAGAATGGCTGCTGCCGAATTCCATGATCTTCAAGATGCATCACCTGCCGGAAAACGTATGGAAACCCGGATCAGCCGACCGGGGGATCCAGGACAAAGCGGATGAAGGTCTGGGCATCCTCCAGGGAATCCAGCCGCGCCGTATACATGTAGCGCCCCATCTGCGGCCAGTTCATGGGGGGCATTTCCTCCTGCATCATCATGCGGTCGCCGTAGACCTGCATGATTTCCTGATGGGTGTGGAGATAGGAATGGCCGTCCTTACGGCTTGCATAGGCGCAGTAATAGGTGCGGGACGGCTGGGGGAAGATGCGGGCGTCAGCAGTCACCATGTCGGCGTAGATCTGATAGACGTCCACGGAGCAGGCATAATTCATCATATCGGGGGTATACCCGCCGGCAGGACGCATGTTGACTTCGAGGGCGACAAAATCGCCGACATCCCCAAGACCGGGCTTGGCACGGGTCAGCCGGAAGAATTCGAGATGGACGAAGCGACGTCCGACATGGAAGGCCTTGGCGGTCCTGCGGCCAAGCTCGCGGAGCTTTTCAGGGGCTTCAGGACAGGTGTAGTACCGGAGATCCAGATCCTTGAGCACAATGTCCATAACCGGCGGCCAGACGGTCATGGTTTCAAACACGGGATCACAGCGGCTGTCCATAATGGCGTCATAGGAGCAGATGACCCCGTCGATGAATTCCTCCATGACATAGGGAACAGCAGGAAGCTGATGATAAAAAGCTTCCAGGTCGGCATCGTTTTCCAGCTTCCAGGTATTGGTGGCGCCGACACCGATGTCCGGTTTTACAATGACCGGATAGCCGACCTCGGAAAGAAAGGCCCGGGCCGCTTCCAGATCCGAAACGGGATGCTGGCGGGCGGTGGGGATTCCGTTCTGAAGATAGATCTGCTTCATGAGGGATTTTTCCTTGATGAAACCGATCTGGTCTTCCTGGATCCCGGTGGTGATATGGAATGCAGTCCGTAGCCGGGCATCCTGCTCCAGCCAGTATTCATTGAGC
>ONVN01000201.1 GCA_900321295.1 uncultured Eubacteriales bacterium | reverse complement strand
CGGGAAGGAACGGTGTATCTGCCCAAGTTATGGATTGAACTGCCTTTTGTAATGTATCCGGATGAAGCTCCTGAGATTCATGTCACGGAAAATGGCCAGGAAACGGACATTTCCTTGCCAGGTGGATTGCCGGAAGGATGGCATGTATGCCTTGCTGAAGGCATCCCGGTTGAGACGCGGGAATGCACCTGGAATGAGCTGAAAAGGTGCTGGACAGGTTCAGGTACATTTGAATCTGTTTCAATTATCCGGACAGGCAGGAAAGACAACGTAACCATAACCATTAATTACAGCAGGGATAATGATTATCTGGCTGAATACCCGGTGCTGGAATATACCAGAGAAAATGGTGCAGACGTGGAAGCATTCAACTGCTATGGCTGGGGAACAGCAAGGGAATATCTTGGGAGTATGTATGCTGTAATAGGAAATGGAACGCAATATTATGCAGAGTATAATCAGGACCATTCTCTTCGCTGCTATTATGACCTGGTCAATGGAACAGAATATGATGCAGAGGACAATCTGACATCAGGGACTGAACCGGAGGGGTTTATAAATCCTGTTGTGCACAGGAAGTAATGAAGCAAAAATCGTTATAAGCAGAACAACCTAACAGATTCTTTCGATGAAAGCTCTCTTGCTTCAGAGATCCGGAAGCAATGAACAGATAAGTGGACCATGAAATGATGATGGCATTTCATGGCCCATTTTTGCATTCTCCTTTTAAATATGAAATGGATCGAACCTGTTCCTGAAGTGTCTTAATACCATTTTCATGAGAGAAGTGGACAATACACCGTGGAATAATAAATCCTGATCAGCTGTCATGAATTGATATAACTGGCTCGAATAAAAAATCAGCAAACGTTTACGGAGTGATACAAACTAAACGTACTACGTTATATTTCAACGTTTGCCTGCACATAACACGTATCATTAAAAAAACAAGCCGGAAAAAGAGTGTGGTATATTCTGTTTATATATTAAACAGGGGGAGTCATCATATGAAAAAAATCATTGGATTCTTTATTTGTATACTTCTTTGCACCGTTATGCTCACAGCAGTTGGTGAGTATATTGAAACGATCGACATACAGGGTGGTGACGATTTTTCAACCAGAGTCAATATTCCTGTCGATTATTATGCCAAATATCTGAGAGTTGATATCGATACATCACTCTTATCCAGCAAGGGACCCCATCAAATGTTCGAAAGTATTGCGCCAGCAGATGGCGTTTATGTTGTGTCATATAAAACAGCATCAAATAAGAACACGATGAATACTTTACTGATTGGTGTTCAGACAACCTCTTCTAACGGATGGGTCAAGACTTCTGATGGCAACGACGGACATGTAATTGAAAACGCCAAACACTCGATCCGAGTCGCCGCAAAAAAAGATGACGCACTGACTATTGATATCTATGCTAGTGTAATTATCCCTGAAAAGGTGGAAATGACTATCTGTTTTGACGGGTATCATGTTCCCAGGAGTGCGAATTATATCCTCAAACAAGCGGATTGCGTAAATGATGGCACAAGAGTCGTATCAGATTGCATGTTATGTGGATCTGCAGTTGAAACGACAGGCATACCAGCGCTTGGACATGATATTAGCGCAGAGCCAACTGTTGTGAAGCGAGCAAACTGTACTGAAAAAGGTCTGGAAGCGCATTTCTGCTCCCGGTGCAATGGGATGTTAACATGGCGGAAATACCGGAATTGGGTCATAGCTTCACTGAGGAATTGATGGTTATAAAAGCGGCTACCTGCACTGAGCCAGGAATCCGTGGACATGTCTGCAACAGATGCGGAATATCAGAGGATCAGGAAGAGATTCCTGCGCGTGGACACATTGAAGGAAGAGAAGAAGTCGTGCAGGAGGCTACATGCCTTGAAGATGGCTTGATCAATGTTTACTGCGATCGTTGTGGGGAACTTTTTTCCAGCAAAGGAATTTCCGCGCTTGGGCATACAGAGGGAACAGAAAAAGTTGTTCGAACAGCATCCTGTCTTCAGGAAGGATTGATTCATGTTATCTGTGATCGTTGCGGGGAAGTTTTGTCGACAAAAACCATCGACAAAACAGAGCATGTTCCTGGAAAATTTGAGATGTACAAAAAGCCTACATGCACAACGGATGGACTTCAGGCACAATATTGTACTGTATGCGGAACCTTGCTGCAGACCAGTCCGCTTCCGGCACTTGGACATACTCCAGGCAAATGGGAAGTTGTTCGGGAGGCAACTGAAGAACAGGATGGACTGATTCGGATTGAATGCACAGAATGTGGTGAAATCCTCAACAGTCAGGTGATTCCTGCAACAGGAAAATGACAGACTCAAAGCAAAACCTATAATTGGAAGGATGACTGTGCATGGCCAAAAAAAGAGCAAGTGTATTGATTTTCTTGATGATCATTGCTCTTCTGTTCAGTGTCCCTACAGGGAAAATGGAAGAAAAGAGTATTAGTTTTGGTGGTGGATTTGCTGGTACGGATTCTTCCATGTTTGCGTTCAACATTACTTTGAATTCAGATGGGACATTCAGCGCAATGGGAACACAGGCCGATGCCAATTGGGACACAACGGATGGAACCTGGTCCGTAGAAAATAAAAAGCTCATTCTTCAGGCAAATAACGAAAGCCTTGGGTACCTTTCTCAGGAGATTCCATTCAATAACGGAATTGGTACTATGTCCATTAAAGGAAAAAGCGTGCAGGTTGAGCTTCCTGATAACGCTGAACAGTTCTTTATGGATGCGGGAAAGGGGAGACCGGAAGGAATGCCAGGGGAGTTCATTACACCTTCCCCCACGCCAACACCTTCTCCCACTCCTACGCCGAGTCCAACCCCGCCCCCAACACCGACTCCGACTCCCGAGCCCCCACTGGAAGGAACGAGTGGCAGCTATGCGGTAAGGGTTTCGAGCGTTAATGCCACTTCTTTTATTGAAGGCAAAAATACATATGCGTATGCTCCGGCCAAAATGATTGATGGAAACGAACAGACAGCATGGCAGTTTTCTACAAAAACGACAAAACTTGGTGACGCATATGCCTATTTTACCTTCGATTCTCCAGTAACGATTGATGAACTGTGGATAAAAAATGGATTCTGGACAGTAACAAAAGGCTATGATCAGTATACCCGTAACAGTCGTGTGAAAGAGCTTGGAATCGCTTTCCTGTATGAAGGCCAGAATGACTATACAGACAAACAGACGATTACGATCAAAGACTTGAAGAACCGATCAGACTGGCAGAGAATTGATCTAGGAAGACACACACAAGTAAAAGAAATTCGCTTTCGTATTTTGAGCATATACAAAGGGTCTAAATTCCCCAAAGACGTCTGTATTTCTGAAGTAATGTTTGTGCGTAATGATTAATATCACTTAAGAATACAAAAGAAGACATCTTTGCCGGACGAAGAAAACAAAATCATTTCTGATGATTGAGTCATCAGAAATGATTTTGTTATAAGTAACTGCGATGTTAGAACAAGATGAGTTCGAAGATGCTTTTGGAGGATTGCTTACGATGAAAAAAAGATTATTCATGATGTTTGCTGCAGTTGTATGCATGGTTTCGTTTCAAGCGATGGCTGATAGCGCATTGGGAAGAAATGCAGCTCTCGACACGGCGTTTGATAATGACAACCTGACTCTTGTTAGAGCCGAATTTCCAACTGTATCAGCAGAAGATTTTGAGTTTAATTATGAGATGCTTCAAAATGATCAAAGGGGCAATCCAGCAGATTTATTGGCGGAAATAAAGACCTATATTTCTTCAGGTTCAGGGTTCCATTGGCTGTCTCTGTCACCCTCTGGCAATTCGGGATTACTTATGGCAGATGAACCTTTAGGAGATAAAGCTAACATAGGCTTTTATCAAGGCAAATTCCATTTCATTTTTCCTTGCCATCAACGTGGTGTCGAAGACATTAACGGAAATTTAGATGAAATTGCTTCAAGAAGACTCGACGTGATGATTAGAGATCAGGGGGTTGTATATTCACCGGATGGACGGTATGCAGCCATATTTAGTTTTGATCATGTCATATATAATGCTCGATTTGAGTTTGACCCGGTTGTGATTGATCTGGCAACAGGAGAAATGATTTTAACTGCTACCTATGGAAACAAAATGCTTGTTGGGCCTGCAGGTGCTGTACCTACAGCAGCATTTTCTTCCGATGGAAGGTATTTGTACTATATCCTTTACGGTAATATTCAAAAATATCGTACTGCACTGTATAGATATGATTTCAAAAATCGGGAGACAGAGTTTTGCTATTCAGGCAGTCATCGTGAATATATCCCTGGCTTATCGGAAACAGGAAATGGTTCTTTTGTGATATTGCGTGATGCTGAAACAAAGGCTGCGAACTCAGGAGACAGTTATAAAGAACCAGCAGGCATCACCTATGTTACATATAAGAATGGGACATGGGAAAGGAAGGCATTTTCGTTTGATTGGCCACAGGATCAGTGGAAATGTAAACTTCTCTTATCATCACCAAATTCTGGCTATGCATTTTTACCCTTCAGTTATAGCGATTATAATGGTGCATACCTGTTTCAGGTCATAACTCCCGACGAAGGTTGTGCAGGAATCAATCAATATTATGCACTCTCGAAGAACAGCAATCACGCTGTTTCTGTCACAATAGAAGAGAAAAATGCTTTATTCGCCCAGGATATAGCGCATAATATCCCTTTTCAGGGTATTCTGTCTTCAACACTATCACCAGATGGTCATTACGTCCTGTTGTTGGCAAGTGATAGTACATTGGAAAAAGAAAGTGATTATGCAGATAAATGGAATCTCTACCTCCTTAGACTGGATGATCTTTCTGTAAAGAAAATCAAAGG
>ONVN01000173.1 GCA_900321295.1 uncultured Eubacteriales bacterium | reverse complement strand
TCAGCATTGATGATGATGACATAGTCACCGGTATCAGTGTTAGGGGTGTAGGTCGGCTTGTTCTTTCCACGCAGGATGCTAGCAACCTGACTGGCGACACGTCCGAAAACCTGTCCCTCTGCGTCAACGACATACCATTTACGTTCGATGTCGTTAGCCTTCGGCATATAAGTCTTCAAAGGAAACTCCTCCTTGGCAAATTGAACAGTTGGCTTCTGCATGATGGTCAACATGCGTCAGCAGTGTACATAGCTTCCGGGGCTGGCGGATTCTAAATACCATCGGCTATTCTACAGAAAACTGTCTTCTGTGTCAAGCCCTAATTCCATGTTTTTCGCAATGTTTTCAACCTTTTTATCTGCTTTTTTGAAGGCTTTCAGTTCGCTTGCCATGACAGCCCGTCGGTTTGTGCAGCTGTGACAAAGATCTGTCTTGAACTTCTCTGAAAAACTGATACACTACTGTTATTCAGACATTGGCAGGCGAACGAAAGCGGTTGCGTGATAACAGGAGGGAAAGCATATGGATAAATGGGATAAGCGATTTATGGAAATGACACATGTGATTGCAACATGGTCCAGCTGCGCCAGGCCTGGGAGAGCAATTGGCTGTGTGATCGTGAAAAACAAGCGTATTATGACGACTGGATATAACGGTGCACCGGCAGGGCTCAAGACATGTACTGAGCGTGGCGGATGTCTCCGCGAAAAGCTGCACATTCCAAGCGGAACGCGCTCGGAAGTCTGTTATGCTACGCATGCTGAGCAGAATGCCATCATTCAGGCAGCGAAACTGGGCGTAAGCATCGACGGGGCGACCCTTTACTGTACCCATCAGCCGTGTTCAATTTGCGCAAAGATGATTATCAACGCCGGTATCCGCAGAGTTGTCTATCAGGAAGGATATCCGGATGAATTCAGCATTCAACTTCTTGGTGAAGCCGGGATCGAACTTGTCCGGTATGCATCTGAAACAAAGGAAGAATGATTATTTTTCTTCGGGGTTGGGTTCGTCGCCTACACACCAGCCTCTGAGTTTGTTGACGGTCCTCGGAACCGCGTCCTGAGAGTTCTTCCAGGGTTCATTCTGAAAACGATAGTCAAATTTCTTGATGAACCAGGAGATGTCTTCCTGCATCCTGTCCATATTCTTTTTCTCAAGAGCCATCAGAGCATGAATAAAATCCGCTGTTTCTTTCGGTGAAAGCTCATCCGTAGCAACACGGACCAAGTCAGCTGTATGGGGGAGACATACACCAAGAGATGATTCAAAACGATTCCTGAACTCCGTATCATTCTTGTAGAGATGGAAGAAAGTGTGAAGATAGCGCTCCATATTATCACGTATACTGTCACACATAATGCAGGTGCAGGACATTTCCGAAAGTGCCTGTGCCTGCGTACGCATTTCCTGTAAAGCATTCTGCCCGCTCCGGGTGAGTTTCCCGAGCGGTGCCTTTGCATAGTTTTCCGCTGCACGCTCCAAAGCGTCAGCGGATTTTTTCATGCGCTCACGGGTTCGAGCCGTATGGCTCTCAAGCATAAGGGCATGCCCAAGACGGTTGCTGATGGAATAAAGCATGGCATGGTGTTTGCGACAGAACCCTTTTTCATTGACCTGAATCCGGGTATCGGGTTCCATGACGGATGCACCAAGGTATCGGTCAGCTTCACCAAGCTCTGTTTTTCGTTCAAGGGCACACAGAAGGCATTCGCCATCCAGTTTGATGGCATCCCATACAGGAATCGTATCAATATGGTATTTCAAGATTGTGAACCCCTTTCGTGCATTCATTCAACACAAGTGCGGATACAGCAGATGCCACCCCATCCTCTGTATTTGAACCCGTGCGGTATGCAGAGACGGAAAGAACATCCTGGGTAGCATTTCCCATTGCCACCGGACAGCCGACGCTTTGAAGCATGGAGAGATCATTGCTGTTGTCTCCGATGGCCATGACATTGGACATCGGTATGGAAAGAATGGAGCAGAGTGCTTTGAGCGCTTCACCTTTGCTCACGTTTTTCGGATTGATTTCGAGATTATCTTTCCATGACGAAGAGACAGCAAGTCCTGGACAGGTTTCATCGATGAGTGGCCGGACCTGGGAAAGAATACCTTTCTGTTCAAAGTCAACGATAACGTATTTGATGACACCTCTTTCTGCCAGCTGCATGGCACAT
>ONVN01000061.1 GCA_900321295.1 uncultured Eubacteriales bacterium | reverse complement strand
GCAGGAAGTTCTAGAACGATCGCGTTATGCGGAGTGAGATCTCTTGTTCCGGATGCATGTTGGCTTGAGAGTGCTTTCCCGGCGACAACCGTTGTGCTGGAATCTCCGGATTTGCTGCTGGAGTTTCTTTTCCTTGAAAACTGTGGGATCTTTTTCATGGAATTTTTACTTCCAGGCTGTTGATTATCTTCATCTGAATCAGATTCAGCATTCTCAGTATCCGAGACCGGTGTTATGGTCGGATTCGGTGTAGCTGTTGGTTCTGGTGTGCTCTCTGGCTCCATCGTTGCTTCTGGATTGGACAGAGTGATCCGCAGTGAACATGTGCACTCATCAACTTGATTTCCGTTGAAGAAAGCGGAAATGGACATGGTAAAGAATCCATTTTCCAAATCTTTCAAAGGAATAGACCAATGATTTGTATTGGCTTGAGCAAGTACGGGTTCATGAAGAGAAACGGATTCCAAACGAATGCTGTACTGGTCTGCAGACGGAACGGGATTCCAGTGTACTGATAGACTTCCAGTATCAGCAGATGTCAAATTCCAAACCTGATTGTCAAGAACTGCATTTTCCACCTGGAGATTCCATGCGTGTTCAGGGGCTGTGGTGATTTCCGGAGGAGTTGTGGAAGAAGGCATTTCTGTATGACCAGGGGTAGTACTTGGAGTTGGTTCCGGTGACTCGCTGGCAGTTGGGTCCGGGTGTTCAGTCTCACCAGGAACAGGCGATGAAGTTGGGGTGGGTTCTGGTGTTATTGTTTCTGATGGAGAGGGGGATTCAGTGGGACCTGGATCGGAAGAGACCGTTTCCGTGGGTTCTGGATCTTCCGTCGGAACTGGATTGGGTGGTTCTTCCGGAGAAACAGTGGGATTTGGTTCCGTGGGGTCTGTTGATTGGGGTTGATTGGAAGTGGTTGCAGTTGGATCCGGCGAGTCCGTTGTAACAGGCACAGGGGAAGTTGTTGCAGTAGCTTCTGGCGTAGCAGTTGTCTCAGGCTCGGATGAAGTAGGTGCAGTAGTTTCTGGAGGTGTAGTGGAATCCAAAGTTTCACCTTCTGCAAGACATAGGGTGACGTGGAAAGCTATGATAAAGATCAATAGGACAAATCGTTTAATCATTGGCATTATCTTTGGATTCATTATTTTCATTCTTTCTCATGCCTCCGGGCCGATTGCCACGACTGAAACCTTCAGCAGATATATCGGTCTCACTCTGTTCAGATTCTTCCTTTTCAAGCAAAGCATCATCAACAGAGGCTGGTTCTTCATAATCATCAGGGGTGGAGACAAGTGCACTCATGCCATAACGCACATGGCTGTCACCTTCAAAATCCACATATACAGTAAAAGTAACACCGGTTGAATTGGCGGAAGAAGTTGCAATCTGGGAAATCATGGTTACAGTTCCTTTGTATTGAGTCCCGGCATCTTCATCAGCAGTCAGCTCAATGGTAACCGGATCATCAACCTTGAGAGAATCAAGATCTTCCTCAGATACCTCAGCAGTTACGCGCATGGAAGAAGAAGGATAAATGACCGCACATACAGAGTCCTTCTGAATAGTGGCCCCAGCAGACATATTCAGTTCAGCAAGTGTTCCGTTGTGGCCTGCATAGATTTTCTCGCCACTCATATAGAAACCGTCAAAGGATCCGTCGAGTGTTTCGAAAAGGAGATCTCCGCGTTTTATTACTTCGCCATTTCCAACAGCATATGAAACAATACTTCCAGAGCCAGTGACAGCAATCGGATTGCGTCTGTTTACTGTTCCGCGTCCGATGCGCTGTTTGGTAGAAAAGGCACTGTCACGAAAAATATCGACAGAATCACCGACAATAAACGAACCGGAAGAGACCTCAATTGTATAATTGATACCATCGACGGCAGTAATCACTCCTTCTCCGGTACGTGCTGCAGAGGCGCGGCCCTGGAGATAAACTGTTTCCCCTACGTGCACGAATTTCGTATCTGTGCTGTTATAAGCATTCGACGTAGAGGCAGAAACAGTAAAAACACTTTCACCTTCAATATACATGACCGCGCCATACCGAGAAGAAATTGTTTCAGCATTATCGCCAGGTTGCCCAAAAATCCCTGTCACGATTCCGCTTTCTGAGGCATAGACTTTATTGGTGCGGAGTGAAGCAATAACGGTATCTTCATTGACAATATCGCCTGGGGTGACGTAAATTTTATCGATGGTTCCCCCGATTGGCGCATAGACTTGCACAGTAGCGTCGTTTGTTACAGTTCCATCGAGCACAAGACTGTCTGCGCACGCGGAACCTGCAAGGGAGAACACAAGAAGCAGGGATACAAGAACATACCATCTTTTCATGTCATTTCCTCCTAAAAATATTGTATTTACATGGAACGAAGCGCATCAATAGGATTCAGCCGGCTTGCTTTTCGTGCGGGTGCCCAGCCGAAAAGAATACCGACTGCAGCGGAAAAACCAACACCAAGAGCGATTGCTTTACCCGATACAACAAAGGTTGAACCAATAACCTCACTGAGAATCAGGGAGAGAAGAAGTCCGAGAAGAACACCGGCAATTCCACCGATAAGCGATAACATAAAAGATTCAATGAGAAACTGAATCTGGATCTGCCAGGATCTTGCTCCAAGTGCCTTTTTCAGACCGATTTCCATTGTACGTTCGGTCACAGTCGTAAGCATCATATTCATAATTCCGATACCACCAACAACGAGGGCTATGCTTGCAATGCCGCCTAATAAGGTCGACATCATGCCAGTCATGGTTTCCATGGTGTCTTCAATGGAATCCATGGTAGTTATAGTATAGGTATCTTCTTCATAGCTGAACATCGGGTCCATTGCAGTTTCAAGAGCGGAGGACGCTTTATCCGAGGTGACGCCTTCTGCCATGTAGACTGTGAAATTTGTGATGGTGCTGCTGTTGTTCATTTTCAGAGCGGTTGTATAGGGTATGAATATATTGGATTTTCCGGAAAATATCGCAGCGATTCCACTGGAAGAATCTTCCTTAAAGCGTCCGACAATGGTGAAGGGGGTTCCGTTGATATAAATGGTTTCACCGATAGGATTGACGGCGAAAAAGAAGGTTTCTACAATCTCATCCGAGACAAGACAAACAAAAGAAATGTTATCCTCATCGATGAAATTCAGCTCACGTCCATGCGTTACGATGTCTTCGTTGAGGTGAAAGTAGTAGGAACTTTTCCCCGAAACGTTTATATTGCTGCTTGTTTTACCTGCATGTGTGATTTGAGCACGAAGGGAAACGGTTGGCGTAATACCATCCACTTCGGCAAGGGCAGTCAGTGTTGCAAGGTCCTCCTTGATCAGACCTTCCTTCAGATCGGAACCGGCTACCGATACAGAGATGGTGCCTGCCCCAAGACTGGTAAACGATGATGCGATGGAAGAGGATACGCCGGAAACTGTGGTGATCAGCGCAATGACAGCCGTAACCCCAATCAGAATACCAAGGACCGTAAGGAAGGAACGGACTTTATTTCCCCAGATATTCGAAATGGACATGGAGATACATTCATGAATCATGATGATAGTGCTGCGGACGGATTTAAGCATCTTTTGTGCTGCCCCCTTCCGTAAGTACTCCATCGATGATATGAACGACACGATGCGCATTTGCGGCAATATTCATGTCATGGGTGATCATGAGAATCGTTCTGCCTTCATCGTTGATCGTTTTAAACAGTTCCATAATCTGCCGGCCTGTTTTTTGGTCCAGTGCTCCAGTCGGTTCATCTGCCAACAGGATACTTGGATTGCCAATCAATGCACGCGCAATCGCGACTCGTTGCTGCTGACCGCCGGAAAGCTGATTTGGATAATGAAACATACGATCGGATAGTCCAACGCGTTCCAGCATAGCGGCAGCTCTTCTTCGTCTTTCTTTTGGACGGACTCCAGCGTAGATCAGTGGAAGTTCAACATTGCGGATTGCATTCAGACGTGGAAGAAGCTGTGAGTTCTGAAAAATAAAACCAATTTCCTGGGAACGCAGATCTGCAAGTTCTCCTGTTGTCAAATCTTCAACAGCCCTTCCGCGAAGTATATAATTGCCGGAAGTGGGGACATCGAGGCAACCGATGATGTTCATGAGCGTTGACTTTCCGCTTCCGGAAGGGCCAAGAACAGACAGATATTCACCTTCATCGATTGTCAGGTTGATATTTTTCAGGATGTGTGCCACTTCATCACCCATGAAATAATCTTTACAGATATTCTGCATCTGAAAGAAGTGACTAGTCGTCATTTTAGTTTCCACCCCTGCCCGGAGCACTTCCTCCGTTATTCATCGTCCCATACGAGCCATTATTGCTTGGGCGGTTTGAATTCCGGGTTCCTCGACCTCCGTTGATCTGCTGTCCGCCAAAGAGATTTGAAAAAACGGATGTGAGGGCAGATGTGGTTTTTGCCTTCGCAACGACATACACTTCTTCACCTTCGGAAAGGCCTTCTTTGATTTCAACGTAATTCCCATTGGATACGCCAACAGTAATCGGCTTTTCAATCATTGTTGTACCATCTGAATCCAGCTTATAGACAAATGCAGTGTTTTGGTCCGTGAAAGACAGAGCATCCATCTTCAAGATGACAACATTTTCAGCCTGTTCCTGCGGAATAGTGACAGTTACCTGCATACCGGGGTATACAGCATCCTCAGGACGGACATCAATGTAGACTGTGCCTGTATAATAGGCAACATTTCCCTGCGAAGAAGAAATGTAATTGATGGAGGAAATGCTGGAGGAAAAGGATTTCTCCGTTGCTGTTGCCGTGACAATACAGGCATCTCCTACATGGACAGCTCCGATATCATATTCATCAATGCGTATGGTAATTTTCAGATGGGAAAAATCTGCAATCTGAATAAGATTGGTGTTGGCGGCAACGTCATCATCAACCTTGACTGAAACCGTATTGACTGTTCCATCAAAATCTGCCTTGATGGTTTCACCGTTTGACAGACGCATCAGACGAGTATTCTTGGAAACCTTGTCACCTTCTGCCACATAAATGGAACGCACCGTTGCAGAGGATGCATTTGTGTATGTGGAAGAAGTTACAAGCTGCAATGCCCCTGAAAAGGAAAGGGAATTGGAGATACTCCCTCTCGAAGTGGTATAGGCATCATAGTTGACTGTATATTCACTTTTCAGGCGAGAATAGGCATACAACCCTCCGAGAGCTATCATTAGAAGAAGGACAAGCCAGAGAATGAAACGGCGCACAAGATGCCGTTTTTTCTTCCGGCCAGGTTTAGCAGATGTGTAGGCAGCTGTTTCTGACATGCGAATTCTCCTGTTATTATCTGTATATTTTGACACCACATATTGGTGGTTATATTGACTTTATCAAATATGTGTGAAAATTGCGTGAATAGGACACGAAAAAAACAAAAAGTCCAACAATTGACAGAAGGACTTTTTGCAGGGATAACGTGTTTTATTCTGAGATCAGCCCATTCTCCGTCAGACGCAGAATACGGCCGGGATGGGAGGAGAGAAGGAGTCTGTCATGAGTTACGCAAATGATGCATCCATTGAAAGAAAGGAGCATATCGCGCAGCACCGGGGCAGATAATGGACTGAGATTTCGAGTGGGTTCATCCAGCAGAAGAACATTTGCCTTCTGGAGAATGAGGTGAATCAGCAGAAGTTTTGCTTTTTGTCCACCGGAAAGGTTACGGATCGGATGTTCCATTTCTTCACGAGTAAAACGGAAGGCTCCAAGATGAATACGGAGGCTGGTCAGCTGGTCTTTTGAACCATCCGTATGCAGGAACTGAACCGGAGTCAGATCTCCGGGGAGCAGATCGCCATAATTCTGCGGCATATATGTGCATTTCAGATCCTTACGGTCCTGCAGAGCTGTAGCGATGCATTTCAGAAGCGTAGTCTTTCCAGCACCGTTTTCGCCAATGATAAACAGTTTTTCCGGACCATCAACGGAAAGATGAATATTGCGGGAGAGAATACGATTTCCGGCACGCAGTTCAGGAAGGTCCAGCCGTAGCACATTCTTGCCGGAAGGAATGGAAATCCCTGCGAACCAGCTGGCATCAATGGCCCATTCCGTGTTGGGGCGTTCAGTCATCTGACGGTCTTCACGTTCAAACCGGTGTTCGAGAGATTTGACTGCTTTCATTTTCTTTTTCAGAAGCCGTCCACTGTGAGGGTCCTGTCTGGAAACGCTATTCTGCGCATGTTCAACGGATTGCTGGATCCGAAGGAAACGCTCGTCCCTTGCACGTTTTTCGCGGAGATCAGCATGAAAAAGCTGTTCCTGCCGTTCAAGAGCATCTTGCCGCGCAGATTTATAGGTTTCGTAGGAGGTATTGGAAAGAGTCCATCTCGGCTTTTGTTTTCCATGGATGCTCTCCAAATGCAGAATGCGCGTGGCACACGCGCGGAGCAGATGCTCATCGTGGGAAACAAAGATCACCGGGAGCGCACAATGGAGAAGAAAGTGTTCAAGCGTATCAAGCGCATTCAGATCAAGGTCGTTGCTTGGCTCATCCAGGATGAGCATGGTTGGTGCACCCAGCATGAGCAAAGTCAGACGCAGCTTGATGATTTCACCGCCGGACAGATTGGCAACCGGGGCTTCCGAATATACCATTTCTGAGGACAACCCCGTCAGCTGACATGCGTCGAATAAATCCTCCCAGGATGCATCCTGGAACGCAGGAAAAGTATTGCAGAAATCATAAACGGAGAAGGAATCCTGAAAAACATTTTCCTGAGGAAGAAATGCGATTCTTTCGGAAACGGCGCTGACCGTTCCATCGGCAAGGCACCACGAAGGTATTTCAGGCCACATACACAGGAGCTGAAGCAGCGTGGATTTTCCATCTCCTTCTTCTCCGATTACAGCAAGCCGGTCTGTTCCTGAAAGTGTGAAGGAAAGATTGTCGATTAACACACGGAGATCTCTTTTATGGGTTATGGTCAGGTTCTGTACTTGAAGCATAAGCAGGCCTCCTTTTGGCCTGGACAGCGTCTGCACGCAAAAAAGGCGTGGAAACGCCTGATTCTTGCCATGCACAAAACGCCGCCGCAGCGGTAGTTATTGTGATCGACAAGAATTAAATGCGCATCTTTCCACACCTTTCTGATTGAACTGATCAAAGCATAACAGAAAACAGGAGGAGCGTCAAGCTGTTTGTCGTGTGCCTGCATGGGCGAAGCAGTGGGAGAAGTACAGATGGAGCACAATGAAGGGTCATAAACCGCCTGCTGTTTCGAATGTTCTGCAAGAGAGGGGAATCCATGAAATCTGTCTTGCAGGAGACTTCGCTTCGTGATATTCTTCAAAGGGTAACGTCACAGGCAAAAAGGAGATATAAAGATGGACAGTCGGTTTTTCAGGGGAAATCGTCAGAAACTGTATGATGGCATGAAACCACATTCTCTTCTGGTTATCTTCTCTGGGGAAGAGGTACGCAAAACCAATGATGAGTTTTATCCTTTTTTTGCTGACAGAAACTTTGTCTATCTGACAGGAATTGAGCAAAAAGAAAGCGTGCTTTTTGCCATGAAAGGTGATCATGAGGTTCACGAGTGTTTATACTTGCTTCCTCCAGACCCCATGAAGGAACGATGGACGGGCAGGCGTTTGAAAGCCATCGAGGCTGAAGAAATATCGGGAATCGCAGATGTCCGTGTAACCGAACATTTTGCGAATGACTTTCATGCAGTCGCTGCTGGCGGTCATTACTCGATCGTCCCGCAGAATTACGAATCTGTCTATCTGGATTTGTTTCGTGTGGACTTGTCCGACCGTGACAGGCCAGCACACAGGTTTCTCAGGCAGATTCAGGAAAACTACCCGTATCTCGTCATGGAAAACGCCACAAGGATACTGCGTCAGCTCAGGCTGCTGAAACAGCCTTGTGAAATCGAAGCTTACAGAAAGGCGGAGCAGATCACCAAGGATGGCATTCTTGCCATGCTGCATGCATCCCATCCCGGCATGTATGAATATCAGTACAAGGCCGAGTTCGATCATGCCTTGGCACAGTATGGGCCTGAAGGTCCTGGATTTCCATCCATTATTTCTGCGGGACGCAATAATTTCTGTATCCATTACTATCGTTATACGGGCAAAGCCGAGGATGGTGATATTGTCCTGAATGACGTCGGTGCGCAATGGGAAGGCCATATTGCGGATGTATCACGGGGCTGGCCCTGTAATGGACGCTATACACAGCGCCAGAAGGTCTTGTTTGACTGCATGCTTCAGACGAGCAATCATATGTTTCAGATCGTGAAACCGGGCATGCGCATGAATGATGTGGACCGTACGATTCGGGCATATAATGCAGAGCTGCTGGTGGATGCAGGTGTGATGAAAGATGTCAGTGAAATTGGAACATATATGTGGCATGGCGGAGCACACCACATAGGTTATGATGTGCATGACCTTGTTGAAAGGCCGGAATTCATTGCCCCCAATATGATGTTCTGTATTGATATAGGGATCTATCATGAAGAATGGGGAATTGGATTCCGTCTGGAGGACAACCTCTTGGTGACCGAGGATGGATGCGAGAATATGTCTTCGATCATTCCGCGGACAACCGAAGAGATCGAAGACGAGATTCCGCATTTCATACGATGAATCCGTGGATTGAGATGGTTCTTACTGTGAGGTTTACAGCAACAATGTGATGGCAGGGAGACAAAGGGTATTGAAGATGGGAGGTCGAAGTATGGAGCGTTTTGCACAGAGATTTGTCAACCTGAAAACGAAAGTCGGAGGAAACAGAGAAAAGCAGGATTTCGAATTCACCTTCGGAACCCCTATGGAAATAGGATGCGGCATCACCATGCCGGAAAAGCATATCCGCAGAATTCTTTCAGAAATACAATTCGCTCTTTCACTGAATTCTGAATTGCATGGAAAATACGATCAGGAAATTGAACAGGCACTGAACATCCTGGAAAACAGCATTGAATCTGAGGGTGTGATTACAAAGTCTGCTGCTGGGCAGTCGGAAACCATTCTGCTACCGATGCAGGAGGATGCGAAAGCCTATGAGGTGCTGTGTGTTGGTCATGCACATATTGACATGAACTGGATGTGGGGATGGCAGGAAACGGTTGCAGCCACACTTGCAACATTCCGTACTATGCTGAACCTGATGAAGGAGTACCCGGACTTTACCTTTGCACAGTCACAAGCCTCTGTATACCGTATTGTCGAAGAGTATGCACCTGAGATGATGGAAGAAATCCGAAACATGATTTCTGAGGGAAGATGGGAAGTAACTGCTTCTTCGTGGGTTGAGAATGACAAAAACATGCCGGATACGGAATCGCTGATCCGGCATATTCAGCTGACGCATCAATACCTTCAGT
>ONVN01000075.1 GCA_900321295.1 uncultured Eubacteriales bacterium | reverse complement strand
CAAAGGAAGCCCACTTTGCAATTCTGAAAGAAACAGACTGGTCATCCAATGCATTGGGCCTGTCATATTGCGCATAAACGGATTTTGCTGCATCTGCCCATATCGTCTGAATGGCTGTCCAATCGTCAGCACGAACCCGTCTGATTGAAAGTCGATCTGTCTTCATCATACATGATTTCTCCGCAACCTTCGCTTTGCCGATCGTCCATGAAAAGCTGGAAGGTTCATTTTCGGATTGCAGGATGCTCTGCATCAGTTGAAACAGGTCCGTTGATTCTCTTCAAAAAGAAGTATTCCGAATAGCCGTCTTCCGCATTATCGTAATGACCGGCACACTGGTAATCCAGGGCTTCGTAAAACTCTTTCCCCTGCCAGTTGAAGGTATCCAGACGGATGGTATTGACACCCATTGCAGCCGCCCGCTTTTCCATTTCGCGGATCATCCAGGCTCCAATGCCTTTTCTCCTGTATGCTTCCTCCACGAACACAGTGGACACATATAGGATTCTGAAAGCCGTTATTTGGGCATCCAGTCCCGCAATCAGTCTGCCGTCATCTTCAACGCCAATCTGAATGCAGCCATTCATTTTATAGGTTATGTGATTTTCGTCATATGAACTCAGCCGTGCCTCGATGTCCTCAACCTGGACTTCCTTCAAATCGATCATTTTCATAAGGCTGTATCTCCCTGTAAGTTCCGGGAACCGGGACAGACATTTTTCTGCTCCGTTCCGCCTGCTGAGAAACGGAGCAGTCGTGTATATCCCTGGTACCGGCAGCGCCACCCTGCAATACCAGATACTGATTCCGTGCGATGTCCCCTGCCTTCCGGAATCGGCTTAACCAATGCGTTTCCCAAAGATCTCGCAAACCAGTTCTGTGGTTCCGTCTTCCCGGATCCGAATGTTTTCCCAGTGAAAACGGTCCGGTGTTATCTCTGAGAAAACCCAGAAAGCATTTTCTTCATCCAGCACCTGACCCACAAGTTTCTCCCCTTCTTTTCTGAAGGTCAGCCTTTTCATGCATGTTTCACAGGTATACACCACATCATAGCATCCGTTGTTCCTGTTGAACATGCGCAGGGAGGTACCGTACTCTCCATCCGGCTGCGGATCTGTTTTCTTTGTGCTTCTGGACGGAAAAATGAAAACATCCTGCACGCCGGTTCCTTCCAGGATTCTCCGGAAAATCCATTCTCCGAGCACATGACGCCTGCTGCCCTTTTCCGGGATATCGTAGTAGTCACAATCCCAGTCCCCGATCAGCGGTGCAAACCAGTCATACTCCGCCGGGATTATCTCCGTCTTTTCACTCAAAAGTGCTTCTGAAAAAGAGTTTCCCTGTGTGTTCTCCATCAAACGTTCATCTCCTTTTTGCCATGCCTGTCCGGCCATCACCTGCATGTCGCCGCTGCCGTCAATCGGGATTCCTCCCCGGAAAAGGATGCTGCTTCAGTTCAATTCATCCAGCAGGAGGTAATACCGGAGTTTCTCTTCATCTTTCGGAACCCCTGCCGCGCGGAACAGATCATCCGGATCGATCTCCGGATATACTTTCCCATAGTGCCCGTCACTGTTGTGTTTCAGGCTCCTCCAGCCCAGGGCCAGGTCCATCCACCGGTCTGCAGCCCCGACACTGCCCACATCAATGAATCCCGTAAACCGTTTTCCATCGGTGAAGAGGTTCGGCAGGCAGAAGTCCCCGTGCGTGACCGCGCGGTCCTCCGGGGGCAGGTGATTTTTCAGCCACAGGAGGAGAGCTTCCGGGTTTGCAAACCCGCCCGGTCCGAAGGTCTCCGGCTCACAGTCTGAAGCATCAAACGTTCCGGACAGGATGGCCGTTTCAGCATGCGAAAGATTCTCCGCCACCCTTCTCTCAAACGGGCAGCCAGATATGGGAATCGACCATAACGTATGCAGCGCTTCCGCCATACAGTCCAGGAGCAGCACAGGGTTCCGCATCACGTCGGGCCTGCACAGCTCTGTTCCGGGAAGACGCGTCATGAGCAGCCAGTCCTGTCCGTTCCATACTTCATGCGCAGCCACCTGAGGAACAGGCGCTTTCCCGGCAAGCCATTCCAGAATCTGCACGTCGACTGTATTCCAGTCCTCTGCGGGACGGATTTTCAGTACATATTCATCAAAAAGCAAGACCTGAGCTCCCGATTTTCCGAGCCCGTCTGTTTTTCCGGTCCGGCGGCCAAGGATGGAAGCGATTGAAGCCGGCACCTGATGCACATTTCCTGATCTGTCACTCATTGCTTTCTTTCTCCACAAACCGTTCTCATTCTTTCGGCTTTTTCCGCAGGAATTCGGTGCCGGGAACCTGCGCCATTTTTCAGAAAGTCCTCCTCCGGTCCATCTCCCGATGTCTGCTGCTTCCTGAAAACCGTTTTTCCCCGACAGACGTTCAGAGTTCCCCCGCTTCCGTGTTTCAAAAAACGAATTCCTTCTTTTTGTCCTCCTGCATTGTAACGGATTCGCATCCGGATGAAAACTCCCGGTGCGTTTTTTTTGCGTTTTTCCGCATGTTTGTTCTGCTGTCCTGATAACAGGGACATATCACTCCAAAGGCGTTCATGCTCCCCTGCTCTTCTGCGCGTTCCTTCTGTACTGCCCGAAAGGCAGGCGAAGCATCTTTTTCGCAGCCGTGCATCGCCCGGCTCTGTGCCTGCGGTATAAAAAGCAGGGTCAGCCCCGGAAAAAAACCGACTCTTCAACAATAAGTGTGGAAAACGGAATATAATAAAGCACAAAATGCTCCATCATTTTGGTTGTCCAGACGCAAATGAAAGGAAGGGCTTTCGGGGTTTTTCATATCTGCCGGAGATGGGTTGTTCCTTTTGAGAGGAGCAAAATGCGTCCGGAACCGTCCGACCGCAGAGTAATCCTCTCTTCAAGGAAGACAGGGAAAAAGAAAACGCCGCATAAGGCGGCGCATGATCCTTGCATGAAAGGACTTGTTCAGCTCTGTTTTTCTCATCGTTTCCGCTGCTGCAAGGGGCACCACCCGGTTTTCGGAATGGTTCTCAGGATTCTGCCCCTAAAAGAGCAATCGAAATATCGTTGACGTTGGTACCCGTGGGGCCGGTTTTGATCAGCCCACCGATGGCCTCCAGGGCATGGTACGAATCGTGGTTTTCCATCATGCGGGAATACATCAGGCCTTTCTCTTTCATCGCAGCCAGCGAATCCCCGTCCACATAGCCACCCGCTGCATCGGTTGGGCCGTCCGTGCCGTCAGAGCCCACACTGATCACGGCAGCGTTTGGAATGCCTGCAATCCCGGCAGCAGCGGCCAGGGCCAGCTCCTGATTGCGTCCTCCCAGGCCGTTTCCGGACAGGTGGACCACGGTTTCACCGCCTGCCAGCCAGGCGGTTTTCTTCCCTTCTCCGGCATGCGCTGCCACGATACTGGCCAGGAAGATCCCCGCATCCCTGGCCTCGCAGCAAAGCCGGTCGGTGAGCATCACGGGAGTATAGCCCAGCTCCCTGCAGGCTTCGGCGGCAGCCTCGCACAGCCCCCTGACACTGCCGATCACGCAGGTCTCCGTATCCCCCGGCAGTTCCTTGGGCGTTTCCGTCTCCAGGCATTTCAGCGCGTCCGGGCTGAAATGAAGATGATAGCGGCGTACAATCTCCAGCGCCTGCCGGCTGGTGGACCTGTCCTGCACCGTGGGACCGGATGCAATCATATCCAGAGGATCCCCCAGCACATCGGAGAGCACGATGGTGACAACCTTCGCCGGTGCACACCAGGCTGCAAACCTGCCTCCCTTCACCGCAGAGAGACGTTTGCGGATCGTATTGATTTCCACAATGTCACAGCCTGCCGCAAGCAGCTGGCCTGTGATCTCCTTCAGCTCCCCCAGGGGAATCAGCGGCTTTTCAAACAACGCACTGCCGCCGCCCGACAGGAGAAAGAGCACCGTATCCTCCGGCCGCAGATCCTGCGTCAGCTTCAGCGCCGCTTCCGTTCCCCGGATTCCCTCGGCGTCAGGTACAGGGTGACCGCCCTCAAAGCATTCGATCCCAGGCAGGGCACCTTCCACATGCCCATACTTGGTCACCACCACGCCCCCGGTAATCTGACGGCCCAGGGCCCCCCGGGCAGCCCATGCCATTTTCCAGGCCGCCTTCCCTGTGGCGATCAGAAAAACCCTGCCGGGAAAAGTGCGGCCTTTGAGCGCTTTTCTCACTGCGAACCCCGGCTCTGCCGCATCAATTGCCTGCCGGATCATGTTTTCCGCGTCCTGTCTCAAGGTACTGTTCATCGCTGTGTTCTCCCTGCAATCATCACTTTTTCTTTCTCTGCGGCGCAGCGTTCAGGCTTTTTACCGTCTCTGCCGGCATTCTGTTTTCGGGTACTGCTCCCGCCATGGAATACCGCTGCAATGCACATGCAGTATTCACAGCAGGATCGTCCGCCACACGTGCAGCTTCTTCGGATCCATGAATTCCCCTGCCAGGACCGCCAGATCACCTGTCAATGGAATTTCCATGTGAACCGCCGGTTTTCCTGTTTTTCCGCTGACGTTTTTTCCCTTCGTTCTCCGCGCAGCTTCGGCCTGACTGGAGAACATCCTGATCCCGGTTTCATCCTCATTCGATCCGCGAAAACATATTTTTTGTTTCCCTGTTCACTTGACGGGAAGCGGTTCACATTCCCCCATGGGAGTTCCTCTTTTCCGGCTTTTCTGCCGCGATTTGATGATTCCGGTGCAGCAGATCAGAATGATCCGGAGAGGATGCTGTCGATGAGGACCTTCCCTACATTGAAATTATTCTTCATGGAAACCGCAAAGATGTCAGCTGCCTCGACACTGTCCTCACTCGCCAGAGTCATTGCCTCTGCATCGCCCCACAGGTTTTCTGGTGTTGCCCCGAGCATGAACACATCCATATTCACACTGCCGCGGATCACGATCAGACGGTCCAGCAGGCCCATCCGCTGCACCGCCCGGGCGACCGCGACATCCTCCATCTCGGTCGTCACATAGGGGTCAGGGCATGCGTAGGTTTCCACCATACGCAGCGCATTTGCATGTCCGTGCGGGCCTTTCCAGTAATTGTCGCCCGTGACGGTGGTTCCGCGAAGAACAAGGGGATCCCGAACCGCCCAGGCAGCGCCGTCAAAAGCGTGGAACATGTAATTCCGCGTACGGTCGGTGGTTTCGACGTGCGTGTCTTTCACAAGCACATAGGCCTTCGCTGCCAGCTCCTGATTCAGCATGACTGCGGCCGCTTCGTCAAAATCCGCGTCATGGAACCAGGCAATTCCCTCAGGATCCGCAAGGTCCCGGCCGTCCGCATGGTGCCCCAGATCATAGTCCACCGCTGCCGTGATCAGGAAGACATCCCCCATCACCGTGGTCTCCGCGGCCGAACCCGCACAGCCCGTGGAGAGAATGTATGCCTGTGAATAATCAAAACGCACATCCGAGAGAATAGCCATGGTGGCAAGCGCTGCATTGACCTTGCCCATGCCCAGCACGCAGAGTGCCACTCCGTCTTTGTAATACAGCTTCATGCCCGGTGCGCCGTAAGGAACATCGTATGCTTCGGCCCCCTGCAGGTACGCCTCATAGTAATACTGGGCTTCGCCGGGGAAATCGCCCGCCATCTCTCCGATTTCGAATTTGGGCAGGATCAGCACCCTGACCGGCAGCGGAGAGCCCGCCGTCTCTGTCTGCTCTGCCACGGAACCGAAAGAGGCTGCGCAGATCATAACCATCAGCAGAACAGTGACAAGAAACTTTTTCATGATAGGATCGCCTCACTTTTTCACTCTTTCACAGCCAGAACAATGAAAGCATTATAGCACGGGCTCATCCATGATCAAGACAGACATCCGGAGACAGTTTTTCCGGAGCAGGAATCAGCTTTGGCTTTCTGCAGGGTTCCCGGTGTCCTGCACCGGCAGACAGGAAGACGAGCTCTTTTTCACAGCGTCTGCTTGTTGCTACGGAAAGCCGCCAGTCTTTCCTGGTCGCCATGCGCAATTGCATCGTCCAGGGCAGCAAGAATCCTGTCCTTTCGCCGGAGAAAGCCGGGACCTGTCAGATTGGCGGCCACCGTATGATGGGTAATGAAGGCGCAGTCCACATTCAGGTTTTCCACGAAGATTCTCAGCTCTTCCAGCATTTCCTTTTCCGAAAGCGGATCGAAGGCACCGCTCTTCGCTTCTTCCAGCAGCGGCGTTCCCGGAAACAGGGTCAGCCCGCCGGTGCCGACCACCATGGGCCTGCACTGGCTGAAGATCTCCGCAGAATGGATGGCATGCTCACGGCTGTGGGACCGGCCTGCGACACCGTTCAGGAAGGTCATCCAGTAGGCAATCCCCGCCTCCTCCAGCTTATGGCACTGCTCCAGCACATCCTCCGCATGATAGCCCTTCCCGATGCGGTCCAGCGTCCAGTCATCCCCGCTTTCCACACCCAAAGAGATTTCCTTCATCCCCAGTTCCTTCAGCTTCTTCAGTTCATCCACGGTCTTGTTCTTCAGGTCGGAGACCCGGCCCGCCAGATAGACCGACTCCATCTTCGGCAGATACCGGCGGATCATCTCCAGGATCGGTGCCAGCCGGTCGAAAGTCAGGACCAGCGGATTCGCGCTGAGGAGCTGAATGGTCGTCGCGCCGGGGTCTGACTGTGCGAGTTCCCGCAGATCCTCTTCAATCCACTCCATCGGGGTCATCCGGAAGGGGACATCCCTGTACATGGTGCAGAATTTGCAGCGGTTATGGGTACAGCCCTGCGTAATTTCCAGAAGCGGCCATGTGGGCCAGTAAGGGTTCCGGTAGACAGTTCCGGTAAAATGCATGGTCCTCTCCCCTTCCCTTACATTTCCGTCACAAAGGCTTCCAGCGACATGCGCCGGAAATGCCAGGCATTGGGCTTGGCATGTTCAGCGGGATATCCCATGGCAAACATCATGACCGGGATCATGTTCTCCGGGAGCTCAAACACTTCCGAAACCGTCTGCGCATCAAAGCCGCGCAGCCATACACTGTGGACGCCCAGCTCCTCCGCTTCATACATCATCGTGGTCGCAGCAATGGAAGCATCCTGTTCCCCCGAGTTGTAATTTCGGAACATACGGTCGCGTGGCTGTGTCCATACCGTGTTCAGGTCATAGCAGACCAGCAGCATCAGAGGGGCATTGTAATGGAAGGGAGTGACCTTCCGTGCCTTTGCCAGTGCCTCCGGGCTGCGCAGCACATAAAAGCGCTGCGGCTGATAATTGCAGGCCGTGGGCACAATCCGCCCTGCTTCAAGAATCCTGTCCAGCTTCTCCTGTTCCACCGGACGCGGATCAAAAAAACGCTCCGAATACCTGCTCTTCGCCAGTTCCATAAAATCCATTCCTCATTCCTCCTTACGGGAAGATTATAGGTCTGCCGCTTGCAGGAATCCACTGACAGACTTATAATAGTGAAAGAAAATTATACAGATCTTGATTTCTGTAAGAAAGAAGGACGTCATGGCAGAGAGGACAAAGCTGTGGATCTCGGAGGCAATGAAACGGCTTCTGGTCAAAAAGCCGCTGGAAAAGATCTTTGTCACCGACATCTGCCGGGAAGCGGAGATTGAGCGTCCCACCTTCTATTACCACTTCCGGGACAAGTATGACCTGATGGCCTGGATGTTCTGTCAGCGCACCCTTCATACGGATGTGCTTTCCGTGGAATCAGCCGCCCGGGCCATGAACAGCATGCGCAGCGATTATATTTTTTTCAAACGCGCCTATGAGGACAGTTCCCAGAGCCCCATGTGGGCCTATATGCATGCCTATTTCGTGAAGCAGTATTCTGACATTGCAGCGCAGAAAGCCGGGGAAACACCGGATGCCCAGACCCTGTTCAGCATCCGGCTGTACTGTTACGGCACCGTCGGCATGACGCGGGAATGGCTCATGAAGGACAACATCACGCCGGCGGAGACCATCGTGGAGATGATGTTTTCCTCCATGCCGGAAAAACTGAAGAACCTGCTCTTCCGAGGGCAGGGAGCCGGAACCTGAGGTCCTGTCCTACACAATTCCGCGTTTTCACTGCATGCATCTTGCGGCTGTGCAGAAACAGCACAGGGAACAAATCGTGAATACTTCTTCTGCTGCCAAACAGGAGGCGCACCATGAACCGAAAGATTGCTGTCCTGGCCGACATCCACAGCAACCATCTTGCCCTGGAGACATGTCTTCAGGAAGCGAAGAAGCGTCATGCCGACGAATATCTTTTTCTCGGAGACTATCTGGGCGACCTGGCTTTCCCGGAGAAAACCCTGGATCTTCTCGACCGGGTCAACGCCCGGTATCCCTGTACCATGATCCGCGGAAACAAAGAGGATTACTGGGTCGGGCACCTGAAAGGGATCGGCAGCTGGCAGGCAGGAAGCTCCTCCTCCGGCATGCTGGCCTATGTCTATGCCCATCTGACACCGGACCGTATTGCCGCCTTTGAAGCCCTGCCGATCACCCGGCGAATCATCCGGCCCGGACTGCCTCCCTTTGTCATCTGCCACGGTTCCCCGTGGAAAGTGACGGAAAGCCTGCGGGAAGACTATGACTATATCGACGAACGTACCCGGCAGCTGGAGACAGAGCTGACCGTCTGCGGTCATTTTCATATTCAGAGTGTCTATGTGCGCAACGGCCGGCGCGTTGTGAATCCCGGAGCCGTCGGCGTCCCCCTCAGGAGCGGCGGGCTTACTCAGTTCATGATGCTGTGCGGCGAAGACGGTCAGTGGAAAACCGATTTTATCACCCTGCCCTACGACACGGAGCAGGCCATCCGGGAAATGGACGCTGAAAAACTGTATGAGCAGGCACCGGGTTGGTACCGGGTCACCAAGAACGTCCTGCGTGGGGGGACCACAACCCATATGATGGTTCTCCGGAAGGTTCATGAGCTGTATCTCCTCGATACAGGCATTGATGACTGGAGCAGCCTTCCGGAAAAGTACTGGCAGCAGGGGCTGGAGGAGCTGGGCATACCGGAATAGGAAAGCCCCTGCGCACCGTCCTTCCTGCGTACGGAAGAAAAAAGGAGATCATAACAATGGTTGAAGAATGTCTGATCTGCGGAGCGCCTCTGGAATATCTGGAAAAGGATCTTCCCATGGAATGCGCAGTCTGCCACAAGAAAGAGAACAGCAGGACCCGTTGCATCCATGGGCACTATGTCTGCAATGAATGCCATATGCAGGGACTGGATGCCGTCATCGGGCTGTGCCTGGGAGAAACTTCAAAGAACCCCGCTGCGATTCTCGAGCGCATGATGGCGCTTCCCTTCTGTCATATGCACGGTCCGGAACATCATGTGATGGTCGGGGCCGCACTGCTGACCGCCTATCGGAATGCAGGCGGGAACATCGATCTTCCCTCTGCGCTCACCGAGATGATGAACCGCGGAAAAAGTGTGCCCGGCGGCTCCTGCGGATTCTGGGGAGCCTGCGGCGCAGGGATCAGCAGCGGCATGTTTGTCGCCATCATCTCCGGTTCCACCCCGCTGACTGTCGAACCGTTTGCCCTGTCGCATCAGATGACCGCCCGGTCCCTCGGAAAAATCGGTGAGACAGGCGGCCCGAGATGCTGCAAGCGGGATTCTTTCCTTTCCGTTCTCTCGGCCATTGATTTCGTGAAAGAACATTTCGGCATTGAAATGGAGAAACCGGAGATCGTCTGCCATTATGCGGCACAGAACCGGCAGTGCATCGGAAGACGGTGTCCCTTTTCTGCGGCCCGACACGCAGAGAAGCCGGATGCGTCATCTTGACAAAACCCATCCGCTTCGATATGATGAAGTATAACGTTAAAGTAAAGAGGGGAATCCTGTGGCAACCATCAAGGAAATCGCTGCCGAAGCCGGCGTCAGTGCGATGACGGTTTCCAATGTCATCAATAACGTCAGGGGCAAGGTCTCACCGGAAACCGAAAAGCGGGTCCGGGAGATCATGGAAAAATGCCATTATGTTCCCAACATGGCCGCCCGGAGCCTGATCTCCAAATCCTCCCATACGATTGCCCTGCTCCTGCCCATGTGGCCCAATTCCCCCTCCACCCTGCTCCTGAACCCCTATGCGGGATACCTGGTGGGGTATTTTGCGGAACTGCTGCGGGCCAGGCAGTACTATGTCATGCTGGGACCCTTCTTTGATGCTTCCGAAGCGCTGAATGTCGTGCGCACCTGGCATACCGACGGCGCGATCCAGATGTTCCCCCATGACGATGCCATCACCCATGAGATCGTTGAGAAATGCGAAGCCCCGCTTGTGGTGATGGACCGGTATTTTGAGGACCTGAATATGCTTTCCGTCTGTATCGATGACTTCAAGGGCGGCTATCTGGCCACCCGGCATCTGCTGGAGGAAGGTCACCGGAGGATCGGGTTTGCCGGTCCCTCCGTGTTCACGTCCACCGTTGTGCACGCCCGTTATCAGGGCTATGCCGCCGCACTCCGGGAATATGGCCTGGAACCCAATCCCGCCTGGGTGTTTGACAGTGTCTACCGCAATGAGGGCGGGATGCAGCTGGCGGAGAACCTTCTTCAGATGGATCCCCGGCCCACTGCCATATTCACCAGCGAGGATCTCATCGCCTGCGGCATCCTGAAACGCTTCCAGGAACTCGGTTTTTCCGTGCCCGAGGACATTTCCCTGGTAGGTTTTGACAATTCCGAACCCTCCAAGATCGTCACGCCCATGCTCACCACCGTCAATCAGTTTATCCGGAGAAAGGCAGACTGTGCCGTGGAGATGCTGCTGCGGGCCATGGAGGACCCCACTTACCGGAAGGATCAGAAAATGATTGATGTGGACCTGGTCAAGCGCAGCACGGTTGCGCATATCGGCTGATGATGAAAAGGAGGAAATCCCATGCTCTGTGAAAAGTACCGTTCCCAGCTGCGGTGGGTCATCTATCAGATTTATCCCCGCAGCTTCATGGATTCCAACGGTGATGGCATCGGCGATCTGAACGGCATTACAGGAAAACTGGATTACCTGAAGGATCTCGGCGTCAACGCCGTCTGGCTCTGCCCCTGCTACAAGAGTCCCAATGATGACAACGGCTATGACATCTCGGATTACCGGGATATCATGGATGAGTTCGGCACCATGGAGGATATGGATGCACTGATTGCCGCCCTCCATGCCCGGGACATGAAACTGATTATGGACCTGGTCCCCAATCATACCTCCACGTCCCATCCCTGGTTTCAGGAATCCCGCAAGGGAAAGGACAATCCCTACAGCGATTTCTACTACTGGTTCGACGAGATTCCCAACGACTGGGAAGCCTGCTTCCGCGGAAGCGCCTGGGAATATGACCCCGTCCGCGGCCAGTACTATCTGCATTCCTTCGCCATCAGCCAGGCTGACCTGAACTGGAACAATCCGGCGGTGGTGAAAGCCATGCAGGATACCGTTGATTTCTGGGTCGACAAGGGTGTGGACGGTTTCCGCATTGATGTCATCGACATGATTTCCAAGGATTTCAGCACAAACGCCAATGGCTTCGGTCCCCGCCTCCATGAATTCATCCATGACCTGTTCGGCCGCAAAAAAACGGCACATCTCTTTACCGTCGGAGAAAGCGGCGTGCAGGATATCGATGAAATGATCCGCCACTGCGCCGCGGAGCGCAACGAGCTGAGCACGCTGTTTCTGTTCGATCACATGGAATGCGGCCGCACCGGCAAGTTCACGCCAAGACCCGATACCCTGAAGTCCCTTCGGGATTACCTGGTCCACTGGCAGCAGGAGACGGAGAAGCATGATCTGCTCCACAGCCTCTTCATCGAGAACCATGACCAGACCCCCATCATCTCCCGCATCGGAAATGACCGGGAGAAGCGCTATGAATCCGCGACCGATATCGCCGCCATGGTGTATCTGCTCAAAGGCATCCCCTTCATTTATCAGGGACAGGAAATCGGCATGACCGGAGCCCATTATGACAGCATCGATGTTTTTGACGACATTGAAAGCATCAATTATTACCGTGATTTCTGCAAAACCATGTCCCCTGAGGAAGCGCTTGCAAAAATCAACTTCGGGAGCCGGGATAACGCCCGCCATCCCATGGCCTGGAACGGCGGAGAGAACGGCGGCTTTTCCACCGGAAAACCCTGGATCGTCCTGCATTCCAGATATCAGGAAATCAATGTGGAAAAGGACCTTGCCTCCGGGCGTTCCGTGTACCGTTTCTATCAGGCGCTGCTCGCCCTTAGGAAAGCAAACGATGTCTTTCTGGACGGAAAGATGGACGTCCTCTCTGCACCGGAGGACCCGTATTTCGTCTTCACCCGAACCCTGGGAACCGAAAAATGGGTGGTCGTCTGCAATTTCGAGGAAGAGCAGAAGATTGAGCTTCCCTTCTCCTGCGAAGCCCCGGTCCTTGCCAACCTGAAGAGGCCGTCTGCGGACGGTGTGTACGCACCCTACGAATGCGCCGCCGCAAAAGTACTTCTCTGAGATCCTCCTGTTTTTCCCTGATTATCCGCAGCAGGTTTTCCGGAACCTGCTGTTTTTTCTTTTGCTTTTCTGCCCTTCCGCCCCGTTCCGGGGACCCGTTTCATCCGGACCGGAGGTCCCCTGCAGCATCCATGGGGAAAAAAACATATTTTTTTTGAAAAAGGGGGTTGACAAGCATCCGGTTTATCGTTATACTTGAGCCACTTCATGAGTTTATCGTTATACCAAATTCCGGACATCCATGACCCTTCCTGTCTGTCACAACGAATCCTGCACCGTTCAAAGGAGCGATGGACATGCAATACAGAAAAACCATCGGTGGCAAATCCACCTGGGAGCGCATCCGGCGCAACTGGGGACTGTATCTGCTGATGGTGCCCGCCATCATCATCTTTATCTGCTTCACCTACCTGCCCATGTACGGCGTCATCATCGCGTTCAAGGATTTCCGTCCGGCGCAGGGAATCTGGGGCAGCAGCTGGGCGGGACTGAAATACTTTAACCGGTATTTCAACTCCTACATGTTCTCCAACACCATCATCAATACCCTGGTGATCAGTCTGTACACCCTGGTGGTCACCTTCCCGCTGCCCATCCTGCTGGCCCTCATGTGCAACCAGATGTATGCACTGCGGTTCAAGAAAGTGTTCCAGGTCTCCACGTACCTGCCCCACTTCATTTCCACCGTGGTCATGTGCGGCATGATCATCATGTTCCTCTCCCCTTCCTCCGGCGTCATTCCCAAGATTCTTTCCCTCTTCGGGTGGCGGATCGGTGACCTGATGGGCAATGCCAAAGCCTTCTCCGGCATCTATGTGTGGACAGAAGTCTGGCAGCACTGCGGCTGGGATTCCATCATGTATATTGCAGCCCTGTCCGCTGTCAGCCCGGACCTGTATGAAGCGGCTGACATGGACGGCGCCACCAAATGGCAGAAAATCCTCGCTATCGACATTCCCATGCTCGTGCCCACCATGGTGACCCTGTTCATTCTCCGCTGCGGAAGCCTGCTGGGTGTGGGTTTTGAAAAGGTCTATCTCCTGCAGAATGACCTGAACATTGCCAGGAGCGAGATCATCTCCACCTACCTCTACAAGATGGGTCTGAAATCCAATCAGTACAGCTACTCCGCCGCCATCGGCCTGTTCAACAATGTGGTCAACTTCGTGATCCTGATCCTGGTCAATGCCATTTCCAAAAAGATCAGCGACACGTCGCTGTTCTGACAGGAGGTGCAGATCATGAGCGTTACAGCAGTCCGAACCAGAGGTGTCAGCAACCATATCCGGAAAACCAGGGCAGACCGCATCTTCGATGTCATCATCTATACCATCGCGGTGATCATGACCCTGCTGGCTCTTTATCCCATGTACTTCATCGTCATTGCCTCCATCAGCGATCCCAACCAGGTCGCCCAGGGCAACGTCCTTCTCTGGCCCAGAGGCTTCAGCATGGACGGCTACAATCACCTGTTCTCCATGAACAACCTGTGGCGCGGTTACCTGAACACCATTCTGTACACAGCGGCCGGCACCATGATCATGCTGGCTGTCAATATTCCGGTGGCCTACTCCCTTTCCCGCCGCGATCTGGTGGGACGCGGGTTCTTCACCTTCTTCTTTATCTTCCCGATGTTCTTCGGCGGCGGCCTGATTCCGACCTTCATCATACTGAACAACACCTTCAACATGGTGGACACCTTCCTGGTCATGGTGCTTCCCTTCTCGGTCATCTCCTATTACATCGTGGTGGCCCGCACCTTCTTCCAGACCAGCCTTCCCGCCGACCTGTGGGACGCTGCCCAGATTGACGGCTGCGGCAACCTGCGCTACTTCTTCCAGGTTGTGCTGCCCCTCTCCAAAGCCATCCTTGCCGTCATCGCCCTCTGGGCTGCTGTCGGACACTGGAACAGTTACTTCAACGCCATGATCTACCTGCGCACACCGGAACGGTATCCCCTGCAGCTGGTCATGCGCAACATTCTCATCAACAACGAGATGGCCGCACAGGCCATGACGGGTTCCGCTGCGGCCGATATCAACCGCAAGGCCAACCTGATCAAGTACTGTGCCATCGTTGTCTCCTCCCTGCCCATCATGACCATGTACCCCTTCGTCCAGAAGTATTTCAACCAGGGCGTCATGATCGGTGCACTGAAGGGTTAATGCATCCTTGGTTCTTAGGCGCGGATCGCCTGAACATAAATTATGAGGAGGAACTCATCATGAAAAAACTGCTGTCTCTGGCCCTCGCCCTGTGCATGCTGATGAGCATCAGCGCTGTACTGGCAGAAGAGAACCCCACCTTTACCGTTGCCTGCAACCGCTGGACCGAAGTCTGGGGCACCGACTTTACCCAGACCGCTTTCCTGAAGGAAATCGGAGAAAAGACCGGCGTCAATATCGAGTGGCAGCCCTACTGGAACGGCTCCTGGGGCGATCAGAAGTCCCTGATGCTGGCCAGCGGCCTGAGCGCGCTGCCGGACGCCTTCTTCGGCTCCATCAGCCTGACCGACGCGGACATCGTTCCCAACCAGGACTACTTCGTCGAGCTGACGGACCTGATTCCCCAGTACATGCCCAACCT
>ONVN01000465.1 GCA_900321295.1 uncultured Eubacteriales bacterium | reverse complement strand
TGCAAATGTCAAGCACTTTTTTACATGACTTGGTAAGCAGTTCTTGGCATGGTACGGAATCGGGTTAAATTCATGTGTCCAGTTTACGGGGAGTATTTTATGGTTCTTCACGTTTTCTTCGGGAATGATTCCTTGATTGTCCGCAGCATGTGTCACGGCTGTGCCGAGAAAGGCTCGGCGAACAAGTAGTGCATTCCGCCGTCCTTCTGCTTCTAGCAGATTGGAGGAGGGGCTTTCCCTAACTTTCCGTGAAGAGCCAAAAAAAGGGCATAACAGGATGGATTGAGTAAAGGCAGTCAGGTCCGATCCGCAAAGGAAGGCCTGTCTGTTTTTATGCGCTGATTCAGCATGCTTTGTGCACTTGCACATTCCGGGGGTTGGAGATTGCTCAGACCAGTCTCACACGGGACAAGATTTCCGGTAAACATGTCTTCGAAATAGCAACAGCGCATGGTTGGATTTCAGTTCGGACCTTTGATCCTGCTCTCCTCATAACCATCCGTTATAACGAAATGCTCTATTGTTCTGTTTGGAAAAGCTTATGATTTTCTCTGTTTTCAAATATTCCGCCTTATCATAATCATAGAAAACGTCAATTCCTATATGGAAAATGTCATTGACTCGGTTGCACAAAGTGGTAAGATAAAAACAACTTATATACAAGAGGACCCCGCGGGGTCCTGCATATGTGTCATTCAAAAGGAGGCATCTATTATGAAAAAAATGTTCGCACTGATTCTCGCACTCCTTCTCATGATGAGTATCGTTCCTGCATCTATGGCAGATGATGTCACAAACGTCAATGTCTGGTCGATCTACACGGGCGATGATTTCCGCATCATCCAGGGTGTTGTCGATTCCTTCAACCAGGCAAACCCTGATGTACATATCGAGCATATTGCCATCGCTGCAGATGATATGTATATCAAGATGGCCCTCGTAGCCGGAGATGACAGTGCAGCTCCTGTAGCCTGCATCATGCACAGCTACAATATCCCGTCCTTTGCCAAGCAGGGCATCATTGATCCCCTTGAAGACTTCCTGACTGCTTACGGTGATTTCAGCGAAGACCTTTACCTGAGCAATGAAGCCGGCAAAGTGGACGGACTCCGTTATGGTATTCCTTTCTGCGCACCGACCGTTGTCACCTACTGCAATATGGACCTTGCCGCACAGTACTGCCCGGAAGAAGTTGCCGACGGCATCATCACATGGGATGAACTTTATGCCATTGCAGACCGCATGCTTGCTGATGGCGTGACGGATGTGAAACTGCTTGGCGGTTCCTGGGGCCGCAATGATATGATCAACGCATATGAACAGTGCGGCGGCACCTATCATGCTGAAGGCGATCCCGATACGGTTGTCACAATCAATAAAGAAGCCCTGATCGAAGCCACCAATCTCTGGAAGGGCCTGTATGACAAGGGCCTTACCCAGCAGGACGGCGACGATGTCATGGGTATGCTCGCTCTGGGTGAACTGATTTTTGCAACCGGCGGCACCTGGAATCTGAGCGCTGTACAGGAATATGGCATCAATTATCAGATGATGCCTTCCATCCAGAAGGATATCAATCATACCTACAACTGGGGCGCTACAGAGTGCATCGTCAAAATGCATCGCAATGTAACAGAAGCTGAGCAGATTGCCACCCTGCGTTTCATGGAATATCTGCGTGAAAACGCCATGGAATGGGCAAAGAGCGGTGCAATCGTTATGGCAAAAGCTGCTGCGGAAAGCGAAGAATTCAAGGCCCTGCCGCAGTCCGGTGCAATGGTTGGCAACACCCAGACCTTTGCAGCTGATCACGTGTATGCCGGCGCATTCACCACGGTCTTCAATGACCTCGGATTCCAGGCAGTCTACGGAATCATTACGCCTGAAGAGTATGCTGATGCTATCCAGACCCAGTGCCAGCAGGCAATCGATGGTCTCAACTGACAAGTCAACCTGTCTGAACACTTCATGGCAGGAGTCATGGCATGACGCTGTGCCTCCTGCCATTCCTTTTATTTCTTCCCATGAGGAGAAGGAGGTTATCCGCCTTGATGAAAACCCGTCATCTGAACCAGAAAAAACAGTTTCGGAAATCCATTCTGTTTCTTCTTCCCCTTCTCTTCACGTTTACCTGTTTTAATCTGATTCCTTCTCTGACAGGTATTTATGCCGCTTTTACAAAGTGGACGCTGGGGGATCGGCCGATCTTTGTTGGCCTGAACAATCTGAGAGCGATCTTGTTTGACCGTTCGACAGAGTATTACTGGACGTTCCGGTGGGGACTGGGCAATACATGCCTGTTTGTCCTCTTCTGTGTTCCGCTGCGCATTCTTGTGCCTCTTCTGTTCGCATTTGCCATCAATACACACTGCCGCGGAAACAAGGTTTTCCAGGCAATCTATTACCTTCCGAGCCTTCTGAGCCTCAGTGTGGTGATGAGCAGCTGGGCATACATGTTTGACACCAATTATGGCATCATCAATGCGCTGTTGGGGCTCGGCAAGTTCAGCTGGACCAATACGATACCCTACAACTGGATTGCCATCATATGGATTTCCGTGTGGTGGGGCAACGGGGGCACCATGATCATCTATCAGAGTGCCCTTGCAGGAATCCCACTTGAAATCATTGAATCAGCACAGATCGACGGTGCAAATACCTGGCAGCGCTTTTTCCATATTACACTTCCCAGCATCCGTTATCCTCTGAGCTACACACTGGCGACAACCCTGATCGCAGAGTTCAATGTCTGGGGACAGCCCATGATGTTCAACAATGGCGGCATCATTGTGGAAACGGTCAATGGCTTTACCCGCAAATCCAACATGATGCTGATGCAGTACATCAAGGATCTGGGTTTTGGAAATTATGGAGCCAATCCGGGTGTGGCCAGCGCCATGTCCCTTTCGCTCGGCCTGATCATCGTTCTGGTAAGTATGGTTCAGATCAGGCTGATGCGGGAAAACAGCTGAGGGGAGGGAGTCATATGAAAAAGCGGCACAGATTTACACGGGCAGATTTCTGGAAACTGATGCTGAGTCTCCTGCTGCTGGGTATCGCTGTTTTATGGATTCTGCCCCTGGTCATGACGGTTCTCACCAGCTTCAAGGCACCACTGGAAGTCAAGAAGTTTGTAAAACAGCATAACCTGCTTCCGATGCAGTGGGTCACGATGAACTACGACGATGTCTTCAGTTACCCCGGCCTGCCTTTCCTGGCTGTTCTGCGAAATACGCTGATTGTCTGTGCATCCTGCATCATCGGTGTCCTGCTCATCTCCACAACGGCAGCCTATGCCTTTGAACGTCTTCCTTTCCGGGGAAGTAATACGATTTTCTGGATCCTGTTTGGACTGAGTACGATTCCCAATGTTGTCGCCCTTGTTCCTCAGTACAATATTTATAAGGCGCTGGGGTGGATTGACCACCTTCCCAGCATCATTGCTCCTCTCCTCGCGAATATATTCAATGTCTTTCTCGTCAGAAACTTCATGAAAGGCATTCCCAAAGAGTTTGATGAAGCAGGGCGGATTGACGGAGCGAGTGAGCTGTATATCTATCTGCGTATTATTCTTCCGATGCTCAAACCTGTACTGATGGTCCTTCTGCTCTTTACATTCAACCAGGCATGGAACGACTTTCTCTGGCCGACCATTGCCATAACGACGCCTTCCCACAGCACGATTACACCCAGTATCGGTACATTCAAGAACAACTTTGGGAATAACCCGGAGCGTTTTCTCGCCGCATGTACGATTGCGATTATTCCGACCTTCATCATTTACCTGACCTGCCAGAAATACTTTCTGAAAGGAATGCAGATTGGCGCCGGCATCAAAGGCTGACCTGCAGCATGGACGACATAGAAAGGACACTCACAGCATGAGTTCAGTCAATCTCAATTTCTACGCAGAAAGCCTGCATTTCCGTACAGAAGTCCGTGTCGCTCTGCCTGAGTACCCTGGTCAGCGGGACCCTGGCGTACCCAGGAAACAGGCCTTTAATCCTGCAGTGAAGTTTCCTGTTGTTTATCTTCTTCATGGTTTTACGGGGGATTATTCTGACTGGTGCGGCATGCTTCCCATTGAAAACTATGCAAGCAAATATGGTCTGGCCCTTGTGATGCCGCATGGATACAATACCTGGTACCTGAACATATCGGAAATGATGCAGATGGAAACATTTATCGCGGAAGAACTCCCTGCGGCAATGGAAGCCATGCTCCCAATCAGCAGTCAGCCTGAGCAGCGTTTCATAGCAGGCCTCAGCATGGGCGGGACAGGCGCGATGCGCATTGCATGGAAATATCCGGAGCGTTACCGGGCTGCAGCTTCGATGAGCGGGTTGCCTGACAGCACGCTTCCGTTAGGAGAACCCAGAGACAGAGCATCCTACGAAGCCCTGGTTGCCGGCAGTATCGAAGACTGTTTTGCTTCTGCGGCTTCCCATGACCGGCGCGAAAATGACATTCAGGCCATTGCCATGAGTGCTGTTGAAAGCGGGAAGAAGCTTCCACCCCTGCTTTTCCAATACGGCAGACAGGATCCGCGCTTTGAAATCCAGTTCCCGGCATTCCAAAGCTTCGCGGAAAAACATAATCTCCCTGTCCGTTTTTTTTTTTT
>ONVN01000370.1 GCA_900321295.1 uncultured Eubacteriales bacterium | reverse complement strand
TTTCAGGGCCTTGAGCGTGAGATCGCTGTCCTCCTGATACAGAAAATAGCGGGGATCAAATCCCTTCATCTGATAGAACGCATGCGTACGGATCATCATGAAGCAGCCGGTGGCAAATTCCACATCGATGGGCTCCGTGATGTTCTCATTCTTCATGGTGTATTCTTCACGCCAGCGGTCAAAGGGAAGGTCAAGGCGCTGAAGGAAACGGACATGATGTTTTCGGAAAAAATGGTTTCCACGGGAGACCGGCCTGCTTTCCTCTTCAGAATCCGCTTCTTCGGAAGCCTCCTCTTCAGGCTCGGCAGGAGCACCTTCGATGATGGCCTGGTTTCGGGCAATTTTCCCATCACGCCAGGCGTAGAATCTGCGGCTGACTCCATCCATCATGCCGCCGAGCAGGTAGCGGACGGTAGGCCGGCGGTGGGGCAGATGCTGCTCGGTGCCATCCGGGAAAAAGACCCGGGGGGAGAGCAGGACGATGTCGGGATGGGCATCCATGTAGTCCACCATGCGGGAAATCAGGGTATGGTCAAAGGTGATATCCGGATTGATGATCAGGTGATAGACACTCTTGAGATCGGGGAGCACATCGTTGTGGGCTTTTCCGTAGCCTGCGTTGTAGTTTTCAGCATAGAACAGAGCCTTCGGATCGATGTTTTCAATCCTGCGCATGATGGTGGAGAGATACAGGGTGCGCTTGGACTGTTCCTTCAGTCCCATCTGAGCCCGCATCTTATACTGTTCCCTTGCACTGCTCAGATGCTGGCTTTTGAACTGGTCTTTCATGCGCTGAAAGAACGGCTTGTCGGAATTTTCGACGACATGGAGCTGGATCAGCTCATCGGAATTGACAATGCTTTTGACGGTTTCCAGCACGGTATCGGATGATTTGTACAGGACAATACAGGCGGAAACGCGGGGATCGGTGATCATGGGAACCCCTTTCCGGCAGGAAGCCAGGTGGTTTGCATTCCGTATTGTACACGCAAGAAGGGGAAAACTCAAGCAGACGGCCGGATTCTCCGAAGACAGCATCCTTTTGTGAATGTATGGATTGAAAAGGAAGAGCCGATTCGGTATAGTAGGAGAGAGGTGATTTCCATGATGATCAATACGAGTGCGAAAGTCAGCCTTTCGGAAGCAGCCGAGAATTTTTCCCGCGTTGCACAGATGGTGGACGAACAGGGTTCCGTGGTAATTCTGAAAAACAATACGCCCCGGTATCTGCTCATTGAGTACAGTCAGGCAGAGGACCTGCAGACGGCTTCCGATGAAGAGGTGCTCTCTGTTTCCAGCCGGCTCATTGAGAAAAACCATGCTGCCTATGAGGTGCTTGCCAAATGAAAACCTTTACAAAACATCAGATTCTTCTGCTTCATGAGCATCTGATCCGTGAAACCGGTGGATCCCACGGCATCCGGGATGAAGGCATGCTTGAATCCGCCCTTTCTGCTCCCTTTCAGGAGTTTCAGTCGTTTTCGCCCTATCCGACCCTCTGGCAGAAAGCTGCACGTCTTGGGTACGGTGTGATCATGAACCATCCTTTTGTCGATGGGAATAAAAGAAGCGGGGTCCATGCCATGCTGACGCTGCTCCTTCTCAATGGCATTGAGCTGGAGTACACGCAGCAGGAACTGTCCGAGATCATTCTTCATGTTGCCGCAGGAGAATCCGGATATGAGGATCTCCTGGCGTGGATTCTGAAGCATCAGTAAACCTTGAAATGCAAAAAGGGGGGTTCCCCCTTTTTTTCGGTTCGGAAGGCCCCTGTCGTTTCCATTTTTTGTCGGGCAGAAACGTATGTCTGTGTGATTATTCTTTCATGCATCCGTGTTCATGCTCTGGGCAGAAAGCCGGAGGAAGCGCCAGGCCGGCAGCTTCCGGGGCAAATCCCTGGCTGTTCCGGAATCCCTGAAGGTCACCATTTCTCCCGTTTCCCCGGAAAACCTCAAAAACCAAGAGGAGCTGTCCCGGAATTCCGGAACAGCTCAGTTATATCAATCCTGTTCTTTTCAGGTTTTTCTCAAAGGGGTATTTCGATTTTCTGCAATTACTGGCGGACCATGTAATCGTTGGCAACGTAGCCGGTTCTGCCGGTGGCCTGATCCACAACCTTGCTCCAGACCTTGCCGGTGGCAATCACCTGCAGCACATCACCGGCTGCCAGGCGGCGGATGGATTTCGCGGTCTTGTTGGGGGACACGCGCAGGCCGACACTCTGCTCGGGATGACCCTTGACAGACAGAGCCGTGACCTTGTAAGGATTCACAGAGACGAAGTTGTCATCGCGTTCGGTGATTTCATACTTGCCGGGCTTCTTGCTGACCAGGTACTTGGTCATGACGAAGCCGCCCTTCTTGTGGTTCTTTGCCGTGATGAAGGCCCA
>ONVN01000193.1 GCA_900321295.1 uncultured Eubacteriales bacterium | reverse complement strand
TGGATGTCCTTGCAGAAATGGTAGGTGCTGCTCTTCAGAGAAGGCAGGGCCGGAAGTCCGCGGCCTGCATGACGGTCCATGAATTCGGCATTCTCGGAAGCGGCATGGAGTACCATACGGGCAGCTTCTTCCGAGAACTCTGCCATTGAGGAAAAACCGTAGGTTCCGTTTTTATAGACACGGGCAGACACGCCGGATATGTCGGCTCTGGAATTGCTGACGATATTTCCGGCCAGCATGGTTACACGGCGGCTGCGATTCAGCTGACCGCGCAATTCTGTGTGGGCAGAAGGCGGGAAACCGGCTTTCTGCCCGGATAAAAGATCCTGCAGCATATGAACCTCCTGGAATAAATTAACCTCATTTTAGCATATGAAAACGCAAAACACACGCATCTCAGAAAATTCTAATGATTATCACTAGAGACACAAATTGAGACACAAAAAACCCTTTCACCGGAAAGATGAAAGGGCTGGCAGAAACGGAAATCAGTCAGCAGGAAGGGAAATCCGTTCACTGGGAGCTGTGCGGTTGAGTGTCCAGTTTTCCATGGAACCGGAGAGGCGCAGACTGAGCTGATTCTCTTCGATCGAGAAGACCTTGTAATTGGTTTCCGTGCTGGTCAGAATGGTTCCGAGCTCATCATAGGACCAGGTGATATCTGTCCCATCAAGACTGCCTGTTCCGTCTGCGCGAAGAAGGACGGTATGTCCATCTCCCTCCCAGGTCCCTGCAAGCTGCCAGACGATACGCTGGTGCAGGATAGCCTGAACATCCTCGTTTTCTGCTGCTCTCTGCAGGTAAGGGTAAGCTGCATCTGGATGACCTGCCTCATAGAGACGCAGGCCGGTCTGTTTGCAGGACTCCGTATAGATTTCAGAGAGATCGGCATATGCTTCGGGAAGATCGGCAAGATTCAGGGCGTCCAGAGCGGCTGCGGCGGCAGGGAGTCTGCCTTCTGCATAGGCTGTACGTGCCTTCCCGGCTGCTTCTTCATAAACGGAAGCAGTCATTTCATCTTTCTGGTCAGCTGCGTCTGCATAGGAGCCTGCCTTCTCGAAATAGGCAATGGCCAGCTGGTCATCGCCCTGCTCAGAAGCTGCTTTCCCCAATGCGTAGTAGGCTTCCTGAAGCTTATCGTGTGCATCCTCGTAGGTTCCGAGCAGAGAAAACATTTCAGTGGCTTCTTCATATGAACCGGACTCAAACAGCTGTGAAGCATAGGCATAGCGCACGGTCACTGCTTTTTCGGAAGCGTCAAGGTAATCGTTCAAGGATTCAAAAGCCTCCGCAGCTTCCTTCAGGGAACCTGATTCTTCAAGGGCTTCTGCCTGACTGTAGATGATGCTCGCAGCACGGGATGCGCTGTCTGCGTATTCTCCCAGTGACATGAAGAGATCATGCGCTGCATCTTTCTCGCCTTTTTCGAGCAGGGATTCAGCTTTTGCGTAAAGCGTCGCCAATTTCTGCTCCTGGCTGTCCTCATAGGTGCCGAGGGCTTCAAACTGGGCAGCTGCTTCGTCGAAACGGCCAGCTTCCTTCAAGGCGAGGGCTGCTGCATAATCACAGCGGCTGACCATGCTGCGGCTGTCAGAATAGGCTCCAAGTTCGGAGAAGGCAGCTTTGGACTTTTCATACTGACCTGCTTCATAGTCAGCCATGGCGGAAGCATACCGTGCTTCATTGAAATGGTTTCTGCTCTGCATATAGCTGCCAAGCGAAGCATAGAGTTCAGCGGCTTTATCAAATTCGCCGGCCTGCATGGACTTGTCGGCAAGCGCGTAGACCGTTTTTTTGTATAAAGCAGCACTCCTTGAATAGGAACCAAGTGAAAGATAAAGCCCGGCACCTTTTTCAAGATCTCCTGCATCCACCAGTGCACCGGCCCATGCATAGGTTGCCTTCTGCACCTGTGCCGCTGAATCGGAATAATCACCGAGCTGTGAAAAGGCTTCAATCGCCTCTTCAAACTCTCCGCGTTCAAGAGCAGCCTTGGCCTGCAGATAATGGCACTCAGAGATGCGTTCAGCGGCATCCTCATATTCTTCGGGAAGCTGGGCAAGCAGAGAGAGCGCACGCTGATATTCCGTGTCTTTCATCGCCAGCTTTGCTTCTTCATACAGGCAGGACAGACGTTTTTCATCGGCGTCCTTATAGCCTGGAATGGATGCGAACATGGCAGCTGCCGTTGTGTATTCCCGGCTGTTCATGGCATCGAGGGCCGGGGCGTAGATACACTGACGTGCCATATCCTTGGCGTCTTTATAGTCTCCGGCCGCCAGAAATTCGCCCCCGGCAGCGCTGGTGTTTCCGGCATCGTAGAGCTGGGTTCCCTTCAAATAATGTGCCTGACGAAGCAGTTCTTCGCTTTCCTCAAGCGTGCGGACTGTGGAGAGCAGGGATACAGCCGTATCGGGATCCCCGGCGGCGATTGCTGCTCGGGCCAGTTCCAGACGGCAGGACATGGAATAGGAAACGCTGTCCTCGTATTCTCCAAGCGATTCAAAAACGGCTTCTGCGTCCGCGTATTCGCCGGAACCGAAAAGCTGCAGTGCTCTCTGGTAACTGCATTTGGTGACCATGGAAGGGCTGTCAAGATAGTTTCCAAGCGCTGTAAACAGACTGGAGGCTTCCGAAATGCGGCCGTCATTAAGAAGCAGGGCAGCTCGCAGGTAGTCGGAATGCTTCAGTTGGGACGCGCTGTCGAGATAATTGTCCAACCCTGCAAAAAGATCATGTGCCTGCAGAAGACTGGACTCGGTTCCGAGTTCTGTCAGCTGTTTGCCCTGTTCATAACGGGAGCGGAGAAGAAGCTCATCGGCATCCAGATATCCGCTCATTTCGGAAAATGCATCGATAGCCTCCGTATAGCTGCCGCTGTTCATGAGACCGACAGCCTGCCGGTATCGGAGATAGGGAAGAAGATGAAAATACACGCCATAGCCGAGGGCAAGCAGGATCAGAATGGAAACGAAGAAACGGGTGATACGACGGCGCTTTCTGGTCTTTTTCCGCAGCACCTTCTCCTGCTCGGCCTGCTTACGGGATGCAGCTTCGCGGGTGGCACGGGCATGCAGTTCAAGCTTGCGATGGTGGGCATCGACAGCGGCTTCAACCGCATCCCGGTTGTAAAGGCGGAAAACATCCTCCTTGCTCTGCCCGCAATGGGCACAGACAGCAGAGGCAGGATCGTTCGGACGGCCGCAGACACACAGCCAGACGTTCTCCTGCTCCTCCGGGAAACCCACAGCAGTATCACCGGCGACGAAATGAAGCATTTCAAGGTCCCGTCCGCTGGCGGTATTGGGACGGTACTCGGTCATCGGAGAACGGCCGCGCCGCCATACAAGGCCATCGCTGTACCAGATTTTTTCAATAAAGACCTCGACTTTGCTGGGTGGGTCTTTTCCTTCGTCCTGGGGAAGAGGAACAATAAAATCATAGGGTTCACCAGGCTGCGCATACAGGTCATGGGCACGGAAAAGAACGCGGCTGGTTTCATCGCCTTCTTTGGAATGAAGCACCAGCGTTACCTCGGTGGAGGTAACGGGCTTGTCACCAAGATTATTCAGTGTTACCTCAGCCCCGGAACCTTCCTTGTCAATAAGCTTGCAGCGCCAGACTTCGGATGGGCATGCAAGGTCGATTTTCAATGCGGATCACCTCAGTCAGTTATCGCGGAGAATCAGGAGTTCTTCAAGCTGCATCTGCTCAAAGATTCCCATCATAAGGACTTTTGTTCCGTCCCTGGTTGTTGTAACGTAACGCAGAACCGCGGATGCATCCTCGCCGTATTCGCTCAGACCATAGCTGTCACTGCCTTCACGTCCGTAGAGCAGCTCGCGATTGTCAGCATACTCGCCTTCTCCAAAACGGAAGCGGCAGAGAACAGAAGAAAACTCATCACCAATACGGACCGAACGCGGACCTTCGATGGCATCCGAACTGATGGTGACCGAGGCGATCTGAACCTTTGTGCGGCTTGCGTCATAACGGAAGAAAATTTCACATGTACCAAAGTCCATCATGCGTACAGAGGTTCCGTCGGAATCTTCCATGGTATTATCTTCAATCGGTTCACCAAAGAGACGAATGGCTTCATCCGGGGTGGTGTGCAGAAAATCGATCCCTGAGAACACAAGATCGTGTTCATCGAATGGCAGGAGCGTCAGGCCGTCATAACTGGAAGGAACGGCAGAATAATAATCCTCATGTGCGCTTTCTTCCACAAGATCCAGCGTTGCCATGACGTTTTCAAGAGAAATACTGTTGGTGGCACCGTACAAGCGGATCCGGTCAACGGTTCCGGACTCGATATTGTAGAGAAGCCCTATATCGGAATAGGAACCGTCCTCCAGCCGGGTGTGAACCGAGTACTGAACATTCGAGATGCGCTGACCATCCCTCGAAACCCAGGCCCAGGATGCCGAATCCGGCAGATTGTCAAAGACATAAAGAACGGCATGCTCATAGTCGCCCATAAGCTGGTCATTTTCGGAATAGAAGGAGGCCAGCAGATCGGAAACCGGCTGCCCGATGTACGTGTCATGGGAGGCCGTGATTTCACTGTTGATCACAAAGGAGAGCAGTGAAGCGTCTGCATCCATCCGGGGATGATTCATGTACAGGGTACCGAAATTGTATTGGAAGGCATAGCCGTCTTCGGTGATATCTGTTTCATCCTTCGGGGTGAGAATGGGTTCCTGGGTTTTGGCGTAAGCCAGGACAACGTCGATCAGACTGCTGAGATCAGAAAAAAGCAGGGGATCCGCACCGTCATCGGCGGCCAGAACAGGAACAGTCCAGGTAAGAAGACACAGGGAAAGAAGAATCGAAAACAGACGTTTGCACATAAAAAAGTGTCTCCATTTCATAGTTTTAATCGTGATTTCAAGAAAAACGAGGGACAGGAAAAGAAAATTCCCCAGTTAAATTGTATCGCGAAAACGTGCATATGTAAAGAAAAGCTCAAAAAAACCTGAAAAAATTCACAAACATTTTGCAAATAATCACAAAGAATTCAAAAAAACGTGACGATCAGCAGGGGCGATTCCATAAGAATACGAAGGAGGGCATGTCCCGGAAACAGATACGCAAAATGATAGCTCAAAGCAAAATGCCTTTAAAAACGCATGTGACCGTTTACACAGGATGATTAGAACGATATAATCTGTGCGATCGTTGCAATTTGACGATGAATCATCGGTTCAAAGGAGAGTGACTTGCATGGAATGGAAAAAGGACAGGGCAAAGCATCTGAAGGTTGCTTATATTGGAGGCGGTTCCAGAGGATGGGCCTGGGGATTTATGACAGACCTTGCCATGGATCCGGATATGGGCGGAGAAGTCCGGCTGTATGATATTGACGAAAGCGCTGCAAGACGGAATGAAATCATTGGCAATAAAATCATGGCACACCCGGATGCAAAGGCAAGCTGGCATTTTTCGGTGGCAGAAACACTGGAAGATGCACTTACTGGGGTGGACTTTGTTGTCATATCCATTCTCCCGGCTACCTTCCAGGAAATGAAGAGCGATGTACACATGCCGGAACGTCTGGGTGTGTATCAGCCTGTCGGGGATACCGTTGGCGCAGGTGGATTCATGCGTGCCATGCGTACAATTCCGATGTTTGTCACCATTGCTGAAGGGATCAAGAAATGCTGTCCGGAAGCGTGGGTGATCAACTATACCAATCCCATGACGCTGTGTGTGCGGACGCTTTATGAAGTGTTCCCGAACATCAAGGCTTTTGGCTGCTGCCACGAAGTCTTTGGAACACAGAAGCTTCTCAGCGCGATGCTGGACAAGGAACTGGGTATCTCAGGCGTACAGCGTCAGGAAATCCATACAACGGTTACGGGCATCAATCACTTTACATGGATAACAAAAGCTACTTATAAAGATATGGACCTGATGCCTCTGTATGCTGCATTTGCAGACAAGTATTTTGAGGAAGGTTTTGAAGATGGCAAGGACAATAACTGGATGAATTCGGTCTTTGCATGTGCGCACCGTGTCAAATTTGATCTCTTCAGACGCTATGGTGCAATCGCTGCAGCAGGAGACCGTCATCTGGCAGAATTTACAGCACCATGGTATACACGGGATCCGGAAACTGTTCATTCCTGGAAATTCGGCCTGACATCCGTGGACTGGAGAATTGAGGATCTCGCGAAACGCATGCAGAGGTCCGATGATCTTATTTCCGGAAAGGAAGAAGTCCAGCTGAAGGGAAGCGGTGAGGAAGGCCATCTGCTTCTGAAAGCGGTCCTCGGACTTGGCGACCTGGTCAGCAATGTCAATATTCCAAATCGCGGGCAGATTCCGAATCTTCCTCTTGGCGCAGTGGTTGAAACAAATGCCATCTTTGGACTGGACAGGATTGAACCTGTGTATGCAGGAAACATGCCTGCCTCCATCCTGCCTTTGGTGGCAAGGCACGTCTACAACCAGGAGAACGCGTTGACAGCAGCCCTGACATGCGACAGAAAACTTGGTCTTTCGACCTTCCTCAATGATCCTCAGCTTTCCATGGTGCGTCCTGAAGAAGGCGGGAAGCTGTTTGATGATATGCTGGAAGCTCAGAGAGCCTATCTCCCGGAAAAATGGTTTAAGTAAGATCAGCCAAAAGGAGACGAACATGCGGCAAGCACGTTCGTCTCCTTTTTTCGATACTGCGGATGATAATTCCGGAAAACAGGTTTTAGATCAGGATGCCTTCAAGATGATCGGTTTCGTGCTGGATGATCTGCGCCGTGAAGCCTTCGAAGGATGCGCTATGCTGCTGGAAGCCAATATCCTGCCAGGTCACTTCGATCTGCTGATAGCGTGTGACTTCCCGTGTGCCTTCATGGCACAGACAGCCTTCCCTTGTGCTGTACGGTCCGCTTTTTTTCAGAATTTGGGGGTTGAGCATAAGGATCGGAACGCTCAGGGGTGCGATGGCAATGATGCGCTTGGCGAATCCGATCATATTGGCTGCCATACCGACACAGGTGGATTTATGGGCGTTCAGTGTGTCCAGAAGATCTCTGGCGATGGCCAGGTCTTCTTTGCCTGCGGGAGTGGAAGGCATGGAGAGAAACAGGCTGTCATGAACGAGAGGACGGATCATCATCAGGACTCCTTTTTGAAAACAGGATATAGAGAGATGCGCGGAATATGGGTGTGGGGGCTGACGGATTCGAAAATGGACGCTCCGGAGCAGCATGTCGGACGGGTCTTCTGACGAAGGTGTCCAATCTTCTCACTGTACAAGGTGGAACATTCCGCGGATGTGCTTCCGAAGACATGTCCTTTTTGCATTTCACCGTGTTCTCCGCGTGACGGAGATTGTAGCAGAAACAGTCTGGTGCCACAAGATTCGGCGGCAGGAT
>ONVN01000095.1 GCA_900321295.1 uncultured Eubacteriales bacterium | reverse complement strand
TGATGCCGTTATATCCCAACTTCATTCTTTATTGCTGTTTTATCACCCAATCACGCTCTTTTTCTCCCGTAAATACTTTACACCAACTTCTGCTCTTTCTGCAGTAATTCTGAATCCTGTCCACCATTCCGGAAAATCTGTATTTCTCTTGAAAATTTTTTCAATAAGAATAATTCATATCTTTAACCTGCCAGCACTTGTCATTTTTTACCAAGATGATCGAAACTGCTAAAAAAATACCTGGAAACAGTTTTAATATTGTCCAAAATAGATTATTATGAAAATAGTATTTGCTTTCGTGCCAACCATGAATTTGATCGCAAAGAAGGCTTCAATAAGGAAACCAGAAAGGATCACGACAATGAAAATGTCCCAGGATATTACAAGCAATATCTACTATCGGCATTTTGATATTTCGGGTGGTTTCCCTGTGATCGGACTGCTTGGCAACAGCTGGCAAGTATCCCCTGACCCGGTCACCCGCCTCCATTTCCATAATTGTCTTGAAATCGGCTACTGCTATAAAGGCAGCGGAAGTCTTTATATCGGAAATGAAATTGTCCCCTTCTCTTCTCCTTCCATCCAGATTATTCCTCCCAATCTGCCTCATATCAACCAGGCCGACGAAGGATCGGACCTCCGTGCCAAATGGATCTATACCGATCCTTCCATACTTCTTCCTTCCCTTTCTCCCCGACTGGCCAATAACCTCAGGAACTATCAAAACACACTTTCCGGAAACGCCTGTGTCATCAATGCTGCACAGCATGAAGACATGGATACCCTGCTCCGCCTGATTCTTCATGAAATGGAAGAAAGGCGTGTTAACTATAAGCACGTGGTAAGGGAACTGTTCCATGCCTTTTTCCTGTTGCTCATGCGCGATACCAATCACAGTGATTCAGTTTCCCCGGATACTACATTGAGAATCAGTACAATTCAGCCAGCCATTTCTTTTGTTGCTGAGAATTACATGAATGATATTTCCATTGATGCGCTTGCCCATACCTGTCATCTGTCCGTATCGCATTTTCGCCGGGTATTCAAGCAAATACTGGGGATTGCTCCGCTCGAATATATTCAGACCGTTCGCATTGAACGGGCCCGAGTTCTGCTCTTTAATCAGGATCTCTCCGTCACTGAAATTGGCATGCAGGTTGGCTTTGCAACCCCATCCTCTTTCATCCGACAGTTCCATCAGCTTTATGGATTATCACCAGGACAATGGCGAAAGAAAGCGCACAGCGAAGAAAATCCCGCCGTCATCGAATACTTCCGTCAGATGCCTTATTCCAAACAGCAGTTTTTCCCTCAGGAACATGATCTCCCTCATCATCTGACCTGATGACTCCATGAAGACTGTTCTACAATTCCATGTTTTTCATATTATTTTACATAGGAGGTTTCTGTATGAACTGGCAGCCCTGTGACAAACGCTACGAAAAACTTCCCTACCGCCGATGTGGAAACAGCGGCATCCAGCTTCCCGCGCTTTCCCTTGGTCTGTGGCACAATTTCGGCAACATCACGCCGTTCAGTGTGCAGCGTGATCTATTGCGGACCGCCTTTGATGAAGGCATTACGCACTTTGATCTGGCAAACAACTACGGCCCGCCCTATGGTGAAGCTGAACGCAACTTTGGAGAGCATTTTCTGCGTGACTGGAAACCATACCGTGATGAACTCATCATCTCCACCAAAGCTGGTTATGACATGTGGCCGGGACCCTACGGTGACCACGGAAGCCGCAAATACCTGATTGCCTCCCTTGATCAGTCTCTTCAGAGGATGCATCTCGATTATGTTGACATCTTCTATCATCATCGTCCTGATCCCGATACGCCGCTTGAAGAAACCATGAGCGCGCTTGACCATATCGTCCGCTCCGGTAAAGCACTGTATGTCGGGATCTCCAATTATCCTGCCGAACTCGCGCAGAAGGCTTTTGCCATTCTTAAAGATCTTGGAACACCCTGTCTGATTGAACAGCCCAAGTATTCCATGTTCGACCGATGGATTGAAGGCGGCCTTACCGATGTACTGCGTGCAAACAAAGTCGGCTGCATCGCTTTCTGCCCCCTGGCCAGCGGTTTGCTGACCAACCGATATCTGAATGGTATTCCAAGTGACTCCCGTGCTGCGCATGATCCACGTTTCCTTAAACCAGGCGCAATCACGCCTGAAGTGCTTTCAAAGGTCATCAAACTCAACGCAATCGCAGAATCCCGCGGCCAGAAACTCAGTCAAATGGCTCTTGCCTGGGTTCTGCGTGATCCCGTGGTAACCTCTGCGCTCATCGGTGCAAGCAAACCCGAACAGATTCTTGAAAATGTGCAGTGTCTGAATGCCGGTCCTTTCACTCAGGAAGAACTGGATGAAATCGATCAGATTCTTGCCGAATGATTCTCTCCATGTGCAAAAGAGACATCTTTCAGAGTATCCCTTTTCCCACAGATAACGAACAGAAGAATGCCCTTACACGCTGCATGTATATGGGCATTCTTCTGTTCTCTTTTTCTTTTTGTTCTTTCTTTCATATTCGTTTGTTTTCAAGCATAACATGTATGATTTCACGATCGGTCTGGCGCATGCCTTCTCGTCCAATATAACCTACGCAGGAAATGGTTTCACCTGCATCCTCTTTCAGGATGCCTGTATAAGCCGTATAGGCTCTCCCTTTCATGGAAAGGGAATGCGCCAGCATGGATGCATCCAGTGCAGAAGCAATTTTGGCGGCGCAGCTGGTTTTCGCACCATCACAGATAATACCCGGTATGTCTGCAAGCGTATTATCGATTGTATTCTTGATCTGCTCCACGGTTCCGCCGCAGATGTAAGTAATCGCTGCACCAGCAGCACATGAGGCCGAGATTGCACCGCAGAATGCGGATAATTTC
>ONVN01000008.1 GCA_900321295.1 uncultured Eubacteriales bacterium | reverse complement strand
GTAATGACGACTACTTCTTCACCTTGATCCAATATCTTTCTTTGCCTTCCGTCAGGAGGCCATTCCACACTTATCGTTGAAGAACCGTTTTTTTCGTCAGGTATTTGTTGCAGAGGACAGATATTCGGTTTTCCTGATCAAAGGTATCCCCACAAAATAAGGGCGTCTTTTGGGAGACAGGCTTTCTTGAAATCCATGGACTGCACGATTCATCATTATCATGTGTCGAAGAAACCGTATGAAATAATCACGGGTTTTCTATCAATTTTGCTTGTTTGGTGTATCCGGAGGCTCCCTGCGCTTCCTTGCCGGTGGTCTTGACAAAGTTGATGGTTCCGGGGTCCGGCAGCTTCAGGCCATGCTTTTCCAGCTGCTGCTGAAGCCAGAGCATCAGTTCGTTTACCCGCTCCTCTTCCTCCTCTGTGAAAGGCAGAACCTGCTGGGCGGAATACTCCACATATTCCTCCACGGTTCCCCCTTTTCGCTGCAGATAGAAGGGAAGGGCCTTCTCATTGATCTGCGAATGGAACAGGGTACGGCCCCGCATCATGGCCTGCCCTTCCTCCAAAGTGGCGCAGTGCGCTGTCAGCTTCGTCGTCCAGGTGATTTCCTGTGGGACAGACTCTGCGCCGGCCTGCAGGCAGACCGGCAGAAGGATAAGCGCTGTGAGCAGAAGAAAAACGTTCTTCACGTAATACATTCTTTTTGAAAGCAAGCTTGTTTCCTCCCTTTCAATGGATGACGTAAGGCCAGCGGCTAGATGTTCAGGTTTACAGAATGATCTTGTGTACTTTGGATTATGAGGGCAGGAAGCAAACAGAACAAGAGCAATTCTTCGGTTCTCTCTTTTCCTTTGTGTGTTTCCGGGCGGAAGGCCCGGTCCTTTTTCCCGGAGGATCCTCTGCTCGTCGGAAGGACGGGGCCGCAGGGCAGACAGAGCACCTTCCGCAGAAGAAAGAAGAGATGGAAGGAAAAAACATCCAGGGCGGCAGTTTACCGTTCCCTGGCTGCTGACAGACCTGCAATCTCATTCGGGAATTGACAGGTGGCCTTTTGCTCACTATAATAGGTGACCGAAAGGTCACTTTAAGGAATGCGGAGGTTCATATGGCAAAAGACACGAAGGAGCGGATCCTGGAGGCGGCGCTGGAGTTGTTCTCACAAAAGGGATATGAGGGGACGAATATCCGTGAGCTGGCGGCGTCCCTGGGGCTGGTCAAGTCGGGGATTTATAAGCATTATGAAAGCAAGGAAGAAATCTGGAATGCCCTTCTGGACAGAATGATTGCCTACTATGGAGAGCGCTTTGGTTCTGCCGAGCATCTTCCGCCGATACCGGATTCTCCGGAAGAATTCATCGCCATAACCATGCGGATGGCGGATCTAACGATTCACGACGATCGGATCGTGAAAACAAGAAAGGTACTCACGCTCGAGCAGTTCCGGGATGACCGTGCGCGGGACCTTGCGACGAAGCATTTCCTGACCGGCCTGACGGAGATGTTCACGTCCGTCTTTGCCGGGATGATGGACAAGGGCCTGATCCGCCGCAGCGATCCTGCCATGCTGGCTTTCGCTTATTCCACGCCGGTCTCAGCGCTGATCCACCTGTGCGACCGGGAACCGGAGAAAACAGAGGAGGCGGAAGCCCGGATCGAGGCGTTCAGCAGGCACTTTCTTTCGGTGTATGGCGTGAAGAACGACATTTGAAGTGAATCTGTATCTGGCGGACCTGATACTGGACCGCCGGACAGCCTTCCCGGGCGTACAATGTCATCATGCGGATACTGGGAATGTTGTCTGCTGTGATTGGAGGATACTTCCTGATCTTTGGATGAAGAAAGAGAGGAGACTTTTTCATGAAAATTCTTGTTTTAAACGGCAGTCCCAAGGTAAAGAGTGATACTTTCCGCCTGACTGATGCCTTTCTCAAAGGCATGAACCGAAGCGGTGAACACGAAGTCCATATCGTTCATGTGCGGGAAAAGAAGATCGCGCCGTGCAGGGGCTGTTTTGGCTGCTGGCAGCGCGGGGACGGCCACTGCGTGATCGCAGACGACCAGAATGCGATCCTTGATCTGTACCGGGACGCGGATGTGATCATCTGGAGTTTCCCTCTGTACTGTTACGGCATGCCATCGCATCTGAAAGCCGTGCTGGACCGGACGATTCCACTGGTCAAAATGAACATGGTGCAGCAGCCGGATGGGACGGTGCGGCATGAAGCACTGGTGGATTTTTCCCGAATCCACACGCTGGTGATCTGCGGCTGCGGATTCCCGCACTGGGAGGGCAATTTCGACGGGCTGAAGAAGATGTGTGAGGTCTGCTTTGGAAATCCGGACATCGTCTGCGTGCCGGAGACGCCCATGCTCAATGTGCCAGCAGCAGCCATCGTCGCGGACCCGCTGCTGGAAAAGTTTCAAAGAGCAGGTGAAGAATATGCCGCCTCGCTGCATCTTTCCCGGGAAACGGTGGCCGGATTGGAACAACCCATGATTTCGGCGGAAGATTATATCCGGAATGTGAATGGAATCTGATCGTGAAGCGGCATCCAAATGGAAAAGGAATGCGGAGAATGTGGGCCCGGCTGCCTGGCCGGATCCTGAGAGGTGCGGCATCCTTTCCCGGCTTTTATGATCCGATTGGGATGAAATACCGCATGATTTGCCGGTTCCTCGGTCTGGAAGACAGTGACATGGTGTCCGTGTGCGGCGAAAAGGACAAGGGAAATGGTTTTGCAGGGGACGGGTTGCGACAGGCTTACAAATTCGGAGCTTTCCCCGCACGGAAAGAAGAACGGCCGAATCCATGACCCTGCGTTCCGGGCATTTTTCGTTCCTCCATCGCCGAAGGGAGCCTCGGAAAAGAAAATGAAGGGCCCTCTTTACAGACGGTTTGGAGGCGATTGAACAGCACCGGCCGCCGTTTCCGGAGCGTGAACTGCATCTTACCCGCGTATTTCCGCAAGTCACCGGCTGATGTGTGGACAGATGCGGGTATTTCATTACAATGGTTTCCGGAGGTGGCAGAATGAAAGTGACGGTTGAGCAGATCGGCTGTGCGCACGAGGAAGAGCTGATTGTGCGCTGTTATGACCCCGGCGCTGACTGGGTCGGGCAGGTGACAGAGGCAGCCTCCGGACAGCGGACGGTCTGCGGTTGGCAGGAGGATACGCTGCACCGGCTGAAGCTGTCGCAAATCTTCTACTTCGAGGTGGTCGATGACCGGTCCTTTGTCTACACACAGGCAGAGGTATTCGAGGCGAAGGAGAAGCTGTACGAGTTTGAAAGGCTGTGCACGGGCAGTGTACTGTTCCGCTGCAGCAAGTCCATGATTCTCAATGCGGAGAAGATCGATTATGTCCGTCCATCCCTGTCCGGGCGGTTTGAAGCCGTGCTGTCCAATGGGGAACAGGTCGTTGTCTCCCGCAAATATGTAGCGGATCTGAAACGGATGCTGGGGGTGCTGGAGTCATGAAAAACATTATGCTCTGGGTGCGGAGGTATGTGACAGTCTATGGGATCATCATGCTGTGTACCTTCTTCATGTGTCTGCTGTTCAACCCAGCCTCCGAACTGCCGGTGATCACCTTCTTCGGCCGCATCATGGTATTCACGCTGATCGGTCTTCTCTCCCTGGTCGTGTATTACTCGAAAGAAGAGCTGACGGTGAAAGCCTGGTGGGTTCGGACCGTGCTGCATCTGCTCCTGCTGGAGGCAGTCCTGCTGCCGCTGGCGCATCACTGGGGTTTCTGGCACAGCGGACCGGATATTGTGATCTATGCAGGCTTCATCCTGCTGGCGAAAGCGCTTTGGCTTCTGGTGGATTATGGAATCAGCATAAAGACCGCAGCGCAGATCAATGAAAGAATCCGGAGAAACCGACTGGAGAAGAGAATCGGAAAGGAATGAAAAACATGGAGAATTGCATCATCCGACTGGAAACAAAGGAAGACTATCGGGAAACGGAAAACCTGATCCGGGAATCCTTCTGGAACGTATACCGCCCTGGATGCAGCGAGCATTATGTGATGCATGTGCTGCGGGACGATCCTGCTTTCATCCCGGAGCTGGATTTCGTGATGGAGCAGGACGGCAGGCTGATCGGACAGAATATGTTCATGAAAACCATCATTGCCGCAGATGACGGCCGGGACATTCCCGTGCTGACCATGGGCCCCATCGGCATTCTCCCGGAACTGAAGCGGCAGGGCTATGGAAAGCGCCTGCTGGATTTCTGCCTGAAAAAGGCAGCCGGTC
>ONVN01000180.1 GCA_900321295.1 uncultured Eubacteriales bacterium | reverse complement strand
GTGGACGATCGGAACGATCGAAGCTGCAATGCTGGCTGGTCTGGCTTGTATTCTAGGTCATAACTGGCCCATTTTCTTCAAAATGGAGGGCGGCAAAGGTGTCGCTGCATCATGTGGTGTTGCGCTGATGACATTCCCGGTGGCTGGTGCAATTTCCATCCTGACCTGCCTGGCTGTTATTGCAATCTGGCGGTTCATCTCCCTTGGTTCAATGGTACTTGTCACTCTTTTTGCCCTGCTCGTTACTATCTTCTATGCTCATGGAAATTGGCTGATCATTATTTGGGCATGGATTGTTGCTCTCCTATGTATCTACAGGCACCATGGAAACATCAACCGTCTTCTCCATGGAAAGGAAAGAAAAATAGGACAGAAAGAGCCCAAGTAAATACACCAAACTCTGGAGGCTTTTTGGCGCATGACTGAGCGTATTTCCAAAATTCGTAATTTCTGTATCATTGCTCATATCGACCATGGAAAAAGCACACTCGCTGACCGTCTGCTCGAAAAAACAGGCGTTTTTGCCAAACGTGAAATGGTCGAACAGATTCTGGATTCCATGGATCTTGAACGTGAGCGTGGGATCACCATAAAAAGCAAGGCAGTTCGAATGAATTACACAGCTGCAGATGGTGAAACCTATGAATTAAACCTGATTGATACACCAGGCCATGTCGATTTTACCTATGAAGTCAGCCGTGCACTCGCTGCCTGTGAAGGAGCACTTCTTGTCGTAGATGCCACACAGGGTATCGAAGCACAAACTCTGGCCAATTGTTATATGGCCCTGGATCACAATCTGGAAATCATCCCTGTAATCAACAAGATTGATCTTCCGAGTGCACAGCCTGAAACAGTTCGAAATGATATCGAAGACGTGATAGGCCTTGATGCTTCCTATGCCCCGTGTATTTCTGCTAAGACGGGAGAAAATATTGAGCAGGTTCTGGAAGCCGTCGTGGCACATATTCCGGCTCCTGAAGGTAATCCTGCCCTTCCTCTTAAGGCACTGATTTTCGATGCATTTTACGATAACTACAAAGGTGCTATTTGCTTTGTCCGAATCAAGGATGGATCAATTCGTCCAGGAATGCGTATGCGGCTGATGGCAACCGGCGGAGAATTCGATGTTGTGGAAGTAGGCACTTTTAATCCCGGTTATTCCCCCTGTGAAGCGCTTCTTCCCGGTGATGTCGGATATGTTGCCGCTTCGATCAAAGATGTGCGTGACACGCAGGTCGGTGATACCATTACGGACAGCGCCAATCCTGCTGCTGAGCCACTTCCTGGCTACAAACAGGTTACTCCCATGGTTTTCTGCGGGATCTATCCCGCAGATGGTGCGGATTACCCTGCGCTTAAGGAAGCCCTGGAAAAACTCCGGATGAATGACGCGGCATTAACTTTTGAGCCAGAAACTTCAGTAGCTCTGGGGTATGGCTTCCGATGCGGTTTCCTTGGTCTTCTGCACATGGATGTCATGACGCAGCGTTTGGAACGTGAGTTCGATCTGAATCTTGTTACAACAATTCCCGGCGTCATTTATCATATTCAGAAGACAGACGGGACAATGCTCTCCATTGATAATCCGACCATGATGCCCAGCGTTACCGAGATCGATTTCATGGAAGAGCCATATGTGACCGCGGAAATATATTCTCCACAGGAATATATCGGAACCCTGATGGATCTCTGTCAGGATCGGCGTGGCACTTTTATTGACATGCAATATGAGGGCAGTCGTGTCAAACTAAACTATGAAATGCCGCTCAATGAGATCATTTATGATTTTTTTGATCAGGTCAAATCAAGAAGCCGTGGTTATGCCTCTTTTGACTATGAACTGAAAGATTACAGGAAAAGTGAACTGGTTAAACTGGATATTCTGCTGAACGGTGAACTCTGCGATGCTTTCAGTCAGATCGTTTTTAAAGACAGAGCCTATCCAAGAGGTCGGAACATCTGCGAGAAGCTGAAAGATGTAATCCCGCGGCAGCAATTTGAGATTCCGATTCAGGCAGCAATCGGAGGGAAAATCATTGCACGCGAGACTGTCAAAGCTATGCGAAAAGATGTTCTTGCAAAATGTTACGGCGGAGATATCACGCGTAAAAAGAAGCTTCTCGAAAAACAAAAAGAAGGAAAGAAGAAGATGCGTCAGTTTGGAACTGTGCAGGTTCCTTCAGAAGCTTTCCTTGCAGTCTTGAAAATGGATGAAACCTAAATGATGGAATTATATATCCACATCCCCTTCTGCCTGCAAAAATGCCGGTATTGTGATTTTGCTTCATATGCTGGTATGCAGGCATACATGGATTCCTACATTGATGACCTTCTGATGGAATGTGATCAGCAGCTCGATGCCCTTGGTGACACATATATCAAGACTGTCTATATTGGAGGAGGTACCCCTTCGATCCTTCCGGATAACCTGTTCGACAAGCTGCTTAACGGTATCTCCAGACGTTTTCATTTTCTGGCCCAATGCGAATGGACCGTGGAAGCAAACCCTGGCACTTTGACACAGGAATGGTTATCCATTGCTGCATCTTATGGCGTAAACCGGCTTTCCATGGGCATGCAGGCAGCACAGCCTGAGCTCCTGAAAACACTGGGCCGAATCCATTCTTTCTCGGACGTGGAACATTCTGTCAATCTGGCAAAATCCTGCGGATTTCATAACATCAGCCTGGACCTTATGTTCGGGCTTCCTGGTCAGAACCTCAGGATGTGGACGGAGTCTCTGCAGGCAGCACTCTCCCTCTCCCCGTCTCATCTCAGCTGTTATGGACTCATACCGGAAAATGGCACCGCGCTGAAAGCCGATCTCGACGCTGGTAGGCTTTTTCTTCCGGAAGAAGAAGCAGAGCGCGAAATGTATGATACAGCGCTTCAGATTCTTCAGAATGCTGGATTTATACAGTATGAAATATCGAACTTTGCTCTTCCTGGATATCCCTGCTATCATAATATTGGTTACTGGAGGCAGGAATATTATCTTGGGCTTGGTGCCTCAGCTGCCTCCATGCTCCCATCACCGGGGACAGCCTATATCCGAAAAACCAATCCTTCTCTGCTTCACGATTACCACTGCATGGTATGGAATGGAATAACCGCAGAATGCCAGTCAATTTCCAGAAATGAAGCAATGTTTGAATCCCTCATGCTTGGACTGCGTATGACAGATGGAGTGCACGAAGATGCCTTTTTTGCCATGCATGGCATATCTCTTGATGCATATCGCGGCAACGCACTTCGTCGGGAGATCAAAAAAGGGCTTTTGGTTTATGAAAACGGTGCGTACCGACTCACTCGGCGCGGCATGGATATCCAAAACAGTATCCTTGTTGATTTAATGGATCCTTGATTCCGGTTTCATTCATACATGTGCTTGCCTGCAATCACGTGCGGTCGGTGGTTTATTCTTTTCGGACAATGACAGCATTTAAAAAACAGCGTTTGGCCTCATGCCATCGCTGTTTTTACATTTGTTCACCTCAATCCCCTGTTCGTAGCAGAGATCCATTGCTCAATGGAAAAGAAATCACCCGATCACGTTCACACGCAGCCGTATATGGGAGATGGTTTCTGCCTGCATGATTGTTTTCGCCTCCGCAGAAGAGGATCTTAAGAGGAACCTTCCCGGTATCGTGCAAGAAATTGTTTCGTTCGCAACTCTTTTGGGTTTGCAAATACTTCCCTGGGATTTCCCTGTTCGCAAATCGTTCCATTGTCCATAAAAATCACGGAGTCAGCGACATCCCGTGCAAATGCCATCTCATGGGTAACAATGATCATCGTCGTGTTCCGCTGTGCAAGTTCCCGTATGACTTTCAAGACTTCGCCCGTCAATTCAGGGTCAAGGGCCGATGTAGGTTCATCAAAACAAAGGATGTCAGGATTCAGCGCGAGTGCTCTCGCAATCGCGACGCGCTGGCATTGTCCACCCGAAAGCTGATGAGGATAGTTATCTTCACGGTTCGATAGTCCCATTTGAGAAAGCAATTCACGCGCATGTTTCTCGATGTTGTTATGAATTTCCTTCTTCCTTGCTTTATATTCCGGCTGTTCCTTTGCCAGCAGTTCTTCCGCAAGCATTACGTTCTGGACTGCAGTATACTGTGGAAACAGGTTAAATGATTGAAACACAAGACCAAAATGCAAGCGGCTTTTACGTATTTCCGCATCGCTTTTGTTATGACACTCTTTGGCATCAAAAATCTTCTCACCATGGACACGAATAATTCCTTCGTCAGGGGTTTCCAGAAAATTCAGGCATCGAAGCAAGGTCGTTTTTCCACTGCCCGATGAACCGATAATCGACAGAGTTGAGCCTCTGTCCATCGCAAAACTGATATCCTTCAGTATCTCGGTATCACCGAAAGATTTTCTGATATGTTCAACTTCAAGGATCACACTCATAATAGGCACACTTCCTTTACTTGAAATAGGAAAGTTTCTTTTCCAGTTTTCCCAGCAGCATCGTGAGCACACCGTTGCAGATAAGATAATATACTGCCGTGAAAAACAGCGGCCATATTGCGCCGGAGATTCCCTGGCTTCCTTTCATGAATGCCTGACCTGCCCAGATAATCTCCTGCAGTGCAATTATTCTTGAAAGAGACGTATCCTTTACAAGTGTAATGATTTCATTGGACATCGGCGGCACAATTGCTTTGATCATCTGAAGAAGCTTAACCTTGAAAAAAATCTGTCTTTTCGTCATACCGAGAACAAGACCCGCTTCTTCCTGACCGATCGGAATTGATTGAATTCCGCCTCGATATATTTCAGAAAAATAGCATGCATAGTTAAAGATAAAAGCAACCGAGGCAGCCAAAAATCTTCCAGTTTCTCCTCCGCCCCAGATTGGATTCTTCCATACAAGTCCTGGGAAGTAATAAATAATAAGCAATTGGATCATTAAAGGGGATCCACGAACAATCCAAACAACAACTTTTACGAAAACACGAATCGGTTTGATTTTCGACATGGACCCGAGGGAAATCAGTAATCCGAATGGAATCGCCCCAAGAAGGGTCACAAAGAAGAGACGCATTGTTTGGAGAAATCCCGCATTAAGTGCAGGAATAACAATTTTCATCTGCTCCCGAATAAGGTCCATGAAAGAAATCCACCTTTCAGTTCAATGCATGATTACAGTAAAACAGAGAGTTCCAGACAATGTCTGAAACTCTCTGAAAGACGAATCATTTACTGGGCAATGATTGCAGCCTGCACTCCATATGTTTCAGCAATCGTCATCATGCTTCCATCAGCATATGCTTCAGCCATGAATTCATTCAACGCGTTCGCGAGATCAGATCCTTTGCGAAATCCAACACCATACTCTTCAGAATTTAATGCAAATGTATAGACCAGGCTCTCATATCCAGTGCCTTCACCGACCATGGCTGCAGCCATAAGTGCATCAATCACAGCAGCATCACTTGTACCAGCAGAAACTTCCATCAATGCCGAGGCCTGACTGGCCACTTCGGTCATGGAATAGCCAAGAGCCGACATTTCCGCAGCACCTGCACTGCCTGCTTCCACAGCAAAGGAAAGTGAAGCCATTGCTTCAATGTTTTCATACTGTGCCGCTTTTTCAGCAGGAACAACAACAACCTGAGCATTATTTGCATATGCATTCGAGCATTCCATGGCAGAAAGCACTTCATCCGTCAGTGTCATACCGTTCCATACACAGTCGATGCTCTTTCCATTCAGTTCAAGAATTTTGTTGTCCCAGTCGATCTCGGCAAATTCAACTTCTACACCCAGTTTGCTGGCAAAAGCTTTGGCAAGGTCAGCATCAAATCCAATCCATTCGCCGGATGCATCCTTATAGTCCATCGGTGCAAAATCGGTAATTCCAACAACCAGTTTTCCTTTTCCCTGAACATATGCCAAATCGCTGTCTTCTGCAAAAACAAATGAGCACGCAAAAACCATCATAAAGGCCAACAGGATCACAATTGTTTTTTTCATCATTCATTCCTCCAAACATAAACTATTATGATGCAGCTGTGCTACTATATCACTTTACTATAGTAAAGTCAATAGTCACAAAACATACGGCAGGGTTGTTTCACGAAGCAGATCCAAAAGAATTAAAAGGATCGTT
>ONVN01000101.1 GCA_900321295.1 uncultured Eubacteriales bacterium | reverse complement strand
GGGATGCTTATGTCCGTGGCGCGGATGTTTATATCACCGTTCGCAACGACAGCGACCTGACCATCACCAGCGTTACCGCAGAGGTCTCCGTGCTGGATGTGGACGGGAATCCTGTTCCGGCCAACAGCCAGGATGGAAGCAACACTTTCCAGGTGGTGTATCGCAAGACCCTGAAACCAGGTGCTTCCACACGTGAAAGCGATTGGAAATATGTGAACTTCAAGCTGCCTGAATCCTCGAGCGTCAGCAAGTATGTGGTCCGGATCACCCAGTATCAGATTAACAATGACTGGGTGAAGACCATCATGCGCAAGCATCAGCCCACGAAAAAATGCCCGGTTCATCTTTAAAGGGACGGTTTCATTGGAGCACCTGCACCAAATGGGTGCGCAGGAAAACACCCGGAACCCGAAAAACATAAGGAGGCAAAAAACATGTGTAAACGTTTTCTTTCCCTGATTCTGGTGATCCTGACCGCCATGGCCATCATGATCCCCGCAGCGCATGCCGAAGAAGAAGAATCCGCCAGTGCCGGCTACTATTATGTGTATACAGAAAATGGAAAAGGCCTGAATGTCCGCGCCACTCCCGGCGGAGAAGTAGTCGGTTCCCTGAAATACGGCACCCGGATCTACTGCTATTACAAGGATAACGGAAACGGATGGGCCCTGATCGATTATACCTATGATAACCCCGGTTTCGGCAGAGGCACCTATGCCTGCTTCGTCAGCAACCGCTTTCTCAGAAAGTCCAAGCCGGCGCCAAGGAGCTCCGCAAAGAATACAGCCTCCGCCAGCACGGTTGCTGTTGCTGCCGAAGATCCGCTGATCGCCCTCAATGCGGAATTCCGTTCCGCAAAAAAAGTCTCTCCCTTCACCGTTTATACCCGTCCGACCCGCGCCAGCGGCTGGGTTAATCTGCGCTGGGCCCCCAGCAAGAGTGCGGAAATCCTGGGCACATATAAGGCTAATGCAGCCCTGACCGTTATCCAGGAGATGACGAACTGGTATCAGGTGGAGGACTCCGAAACCGGTCTGGTCGGCTTTGTGGATAAGAACTTTGTGAACCAGTAACCGTCTGATTCAGCAAACATGAAATAAAACAGATTTTTCGTCAACGGAAGGAGAAGAAGAAATGAAAAAAGGATTGCTTATTTTGCTGGCCGCAATGATGGCACTGCTCTGCGTAACCTCTTATGCCGAAGAACAGGCAAAAGTGGACATCGGCACCATCAGCATCAACGGTGCTTTTACCCTGAAATGCGGCATACCGGACGGTTATGAGGTCACACCGATTTCTGCCACCCCGGATCAGGTCATTGCATCCATCACCAGCCAGGATGAGACAAAACCCGCCATGGTCCTCTCCGTAGCTTTTGATGAAACCTACGCGGATGTGGATCGCATGAACGATCTGGATCAGGAAGCGCTGGCGCTGCTGGAAAAGACCTTCACCGATATGGATCCCACCGTGGAAATCTCTTATGGAGATACCGGCCTGGGCACCCGGCTGATGATTGCCAAGCAGACGGACGGCGAACAGGATTATATCGACTTTCTGAGTGTCTATAAGGGCTATTTTGTCGAATTTGTCATGATTGCTCCCCTTGCTTCCGAGGATAAAAACCTCAGCGATGAACAGCTGCAGCTGTGCATTGATTTCCTGACCGACCTCGATTTTGTTCCCGCGCATCTGCCGGTTGTTACTTCCGCAGCGGATCTCGCAGGCAAAACCGTGCTGGCCAACCTCACCGTAGATGCCCAGGACAGCACGAAGATTCAGGCGGAACTGCGTCAGCCCATCGTGCTGGATCCGGCAGCAGTAGCCAGCCTGCAGGAAGGCAGCACGCTTTCCATCGGCGAAGAGAACATTGATATCGAAACCATTGAAAAAGATGAGAACGACGGCACGATTACGGTCAACGGGGATATCCTGCTTTCCGAAAGGGAAGACGGATTCCACGTCAGCCAGTATGAGAATGAATTCACCGAAGTTGTCGCCACACTGACCCTGGATGTTCCGGACTCTCTGGTCTTCCTGGACAGTACCGATCCGATGCAGGATGAACCGGCCCGGCACCCCGCCGCGGAGTTCATGGAAATGCTGACCTC
>ONVN01000343.1 GCA_900321295.1 uncultured Eubacteriales bacterium | reverse complement strand
GTCCGCTTTCCAGCACAGCCAGAATCCATGGATCCTTCTGCCTGGCACTTGCTGCCTCAATCAGCTCCTGGACCAGGGCTTCCGCTGATGTTTCACTGCCTTCTTCAGCCAGCGCCGGAAGCGCACAGGCCGTCAGGAGCATGCAGATCAGGATGCACAAAAGTTTCTTCAAGTTCGTTCCCACCCATTCTTCAAAATGATGTCTGTCCTGTATTATAAAATGCAATTCCGGAAAACTCAATCCATCCCTCCGGGTTTGCCGGAGACCCGCTGTGCTTTTGATGTACAATGCTTAAAAAGCGGGGCCCGGAATCACCCGAGTCCCGCAGGCTGCCGGAAGGACGCGCGTGTCCTTACTCTCTGCAGACTTTCTTCGCAAAATGATCATTGCATGCCTTTTCAAGCGCTCTGACCACGATTTCCAGGGTGCGGATGCGGGCATACTGCTTGTCATTGGATTCAATGATATACCATGGTGCATTTTTCGTGCTGGTCTTCTGGAGCATTTCATTGACAGCCACCTCATACAGCGGCCATTTTTCACGGTTGCGCCAGTCCTCATCCGTGATCTTCCACTGTTTTTCAGGGGTGTTCTGGCGGTCGTTGAAACGGGCAAGCTGCGTCTCCTGGTCAATATGGATCCAGAACTTGATCACCACGGCGCCCCAGTCGGTCAGCTGGCGTTCAAATTCATTGATCTCGTTGTAGGCTCGCTGCCAGTCCTTCTCCGAGCAGAAGCCTTCCAGGCGTTCCACCATGACGCGTCCGTACCAGGTACGGTCAAAGATGCAGATGTGTCCGCTTCTCGGCAGCCGTGTCCAGAAACGCCAGAGATACTGACGGTTCAGTTCATGGGGTTCCGGAGAGGCAATGGGCTGCACGTCAAAGCCGCGGGGATCCAGCGGATACGCAATCCTCCGGATATTGCCGCCTTTTCCGGCAGCATCCCAGCCTTCATAGCACAGGATCACAGGGATCTTCTTGCGGTAGATGATATTATGCAGTTCGCTCAGGCGGTTCTGAAGCTTCTTGAGCTTTTTCTTGTATTCCTCATCGGTAATGGTGACGGACAGATCCACATCGGCAAGAGCCGGCATTTCCCTGAGCGGGAAATCCTCTTCAAAGGGTTCTCCCTCATATCTGCCCTCTTCCAGGACCTGATCAATCCCGTCGACCAGGAGCTTCATCATGTCGCGGACGGCACTCTTGCGTTTGCTTCCGTCCAGGACGTGCCACGGAACAAATTCATCCGTCTTCTCCATGAAATTGTCATAGGCCTCCAGGAACCGGTCGTATTCACGATGCTGCCAGAGATCCTCTTCCGTGACCCGCCACTCCGTTTCAGCATTGCTGGTCAGGCTTTCCAGGCGTTCAAACTGCTCCTTTTTGTCAATATGGACAAAAACCTTCAGCAGCAGATATCCGCCGTCCCGGAGCTGGCGCTCAAACTCATTGACGGAACGCACGCGGCGCTTGAATTCATCTTTCGTGATTTCCCTGTGCAGGTACTTGCGGATGGTATCCTCCATCCAGCCGGAGTCCAGGAACAGGATCTTTCCGTTTTCCGGAATCGCCGTTGCATATGGATACAGGAACGGATATCTGGCTTCCTTTTCCGATTCAATGACCGGAGACACCACATTATAAAAGCGCGGATCCAGCGCGCTGATCAGTTCCTTGATCAGACTGCCTTTACCTGCCGCCGCCCATCCCTCAATCAGGACCAGGACAGGAATTTTCTTTTCACGCAAAAGCTGCGGCTGAGCAACCAGCCGGTCTTTCAGTGCCTTGATTTCCTCTTTCAGTAACTCTTTGTCTTCCTCTTCATGTTTCTCAAAATCGGACAGCATGCAGTCTTCCTCCGTTATGCAATGATCGATGTGGTTTTGTTGTTATATCCAGTATACAGAAATTCCTATCGGAACGCAAGGCACCGTCGTGCTTCTTCCCCTTCAGCAGGAACGCCGGACAGCATCTTTTCTGTCCGGCTTCTGTATTTTGCGGTCGGATCAGGCCTTCCAGAGTCCGTGCAGATTACAGTACTCATAGGCCGCAGCTGCCTGCTCTCCCTCCTGGAGAACGAATTCTGCCTGCGGTTTTTCACCGGGTTTCAGATACCTGACCTGGTATCCCCTGTCCGTTTCCAGAACAATCATGGTAATGTAGTGCTTCTCAAGCATCGGGTGCTCAACGGCACCTACGGTCACCTGAACGTTCCGTCCGCTGACTTCCATCACCGGCACGTGTTTTTCGCCGGCTGCATCGGTGGTATTCGGGATCAGTTCCGTTCCTTCGCCTTCACCGATCACAAGGCCGTTGGCTGTTTTGTAGAATTTCATTGGTTATCCTCCTGTCTTCCGGTCCGGATCTCCGGATATATGTTGTTTTTATGCTGAAAAAATTATACAGGAATACGGGATGAACCGCAACCTCTTCTTCGTTTCATCTCTGCCGCCGCCCGACCGGGGGCTTGACAGCGGTGGTACAGTAAAAGCAGGCCCCTGTCTCTTGAAAACTGAATGACTGTGCAGGAGGTATTGCATGAAGCAGCTTGACGGTATCATCCTTGAAGCCAACACACCCGATGAGATCTTCGAAGTCTTCCGGCAGACATTTCCGGAGTTCAGCGCAGACGTGGAAAGCTGGTCCCTGTGGCGGTGCTTCGACGATACGTTCCGCGGCATCCGGGTCCGCCTGAAGGGCGGCCCCACCGTCCTCTTCGGGATGGAGAAGGATGACACGGACGCCGACGGCCTCTTCTGGAACATCCGGCCGGTTCTTCTGGCCCCTGCCCCCGATCCGGGGGACGCATAAGCCGTCCACGGACAGGATCCCTTCAATGGAGTAAAAAAGAGGAATCTTCCTTTTTCGGAAGGTTCCTCTTTTGGTTTTGTTCGGAAAGAATGCTTATGCCATCCAGTCAAGAATGACATGGCGGATTTCCTGTTCCCAGAAATCCCAGTCATGTCCGCCGGGTGTGGTCCGGAAGGTATGTTCGACGCCGAGCTTTGTCAGGGCATCCTTAAACCTGATGTTGGCCTCCAGAAGGCCATCCTGTTCGCCGCAGGACAGATACAGTTTCGGCATTTCCTTTCCGGAAGCCAGGCGTTCTTCCACGAGATGCAGCGGATCAAGGTCGGACCCGACAAGATGATTCAGATCCCCGAACATCGCTTTCATGTAGCCTTCATTCGCCACAGGGCCCACACCGATTCTGTTCTGGACGCTTTCCAGGATCAGGGCAGCTGAGAAGGCAATGACGGTCCCGAACGTATCCGCATACTTCATGCCGTTATACAATGCACCATAGCCGCCCATGGAGAAGCCGCCCAGAAGTGTATCTTCCCGCCTGGTGGAAAGCGGAAGCATCTCACGGGTTGCGCTGACCAGTTCTTCCCCGATATACCGGGAAAAATTGTTCATGTAATCCGGATGGTCGATGTAAAACCCGTTTTCACCGTCCGGCATGACAACACAAATGCCCTTATCTTCCGCATAGCGCTGGACGCAGGAGCTTGTCACCCAGCTGGAACTGTTGCCGAAAATTCCATGCAGCAGATACAGCGTCTTGTAGGGAGCGGGCTTTTTGTTGTCCACATCCACCGGAAGGAACACATTCAGATGAACCTTGCGGCCGAGCGCTTTGGATTTCAGATCAATCTGCAGAAATGCCATCAGCTGTCTCCTTTCTGTCAGGGAGCGATCACAACAGCCTTTTCCTGAGCCTTCAGGCACAGTTCGGCTGCCTTGAATGCATGGGCCTGGGTCATGGCCTTTTCCGTACGGTTGAGGCAGTCAAGGATCAGTCCGCCGAAGAACGGGAATCCCGTCTTTCCGGTGGCATCAAAGTACTGTTCGCCCTTTCCGTTGCACAGGAAAACATGGTTTCCGCCGTCGCCAGGAGCTGCCAGGTTGATGTACTTGCGGATTTCGATGAAGCCGTCCGTGCCGAGAATCAGGGTACGGCCGTCACCCCAGGTGCGCAGCCCCTGCGGTGTGAACCAGTCCACACGGAAATAGTTTGTGGTGCCGTTTTTGCCGGTCAGTGCGCAGTCACCGAAATCGTCCAGTTCCGGATATTCCGGATGTCCGTAATTGCCGATACGTGCCAGGGTGACCTCAGCATCTTCCTCACCGGCAAAATGCAGATACTGTTCAATCTGATGGCTGCCGATGTCGCAGAGGATGCCGCCGTACTTTTCCTTTTCGAAGAACCACTGCGGGCGGTTCTTTGCGCCAAGACGGTGCGGGCCAAAACCGGAAACGCTGATCACTTTGCCGATTTCCCCGGCGTCCACCAGGTATCCGGCCATGATCGCGCCTTCCACATGCAGACGCTCGGAATAATACACCATGTATTTCTTTCCGGTCTTCTTCACGGTTTCCTTCGCTTTTTCAAGCTGTGCCATGGTCGTGAAGGGGGCTTTGTCCGTGAAATAGTCTTTTCCGTGTTCCATGACTTTGACGCCGAATGGTCCGCGCTCGGAAGTCACGGCAGCAGCAGCCACCATCATGGTTTCCTTGTCCTGCAGAACCTGATCCTCGCTCTCGGCAGGAATCGCCTGGGGATATGTTTTTACAAAGTGCTCAACCTTTGCGGGGTCGGGATCCCAGACATACTTCAGGGTTGCGCCGGCCTCGGTGAGGGCATTGCACATGCCGTAGATATGGCCGTGGTCAAGACGTGCTGCAGAAAAGACAAATTCGCCGGGTTTGACAACGGCTTCCGCCTTGCCTTTCGGAGCGTAGTTCATGCCGTCCGCTGAATTCATATTGATTTCCTCCATTCAACCATTTTCCCTGCGTGCTGCAACAGGACTTACTTCTTCTGATAATCGCTGCCTACCGTGATATCCGAGCTGCCCAGTTCCATCTCTGACCGGGTCTTCTCATAGAAGTGCGGTACAGAGGCCATAATGCCCTCCACCGTATAGAAGGGATCATCAGGCTTCATGGGGAGCTCCACTGCCGTTTTTGTGGCACCAGCCTTGTAGATCGCCGTAATCAGCTCGATCGTGCGCCGGCCATCTTCCGCACCGATGGCAACTGTACCATTGTTTTCAATGGCTGTCAGCACATTCTCGATCTGACCGTCGTGTCCGATATACGGAACCGGGGGCAGACGGTCTGCAAAATCGCTGATTTCCTTTTCGAGTGCCTCATTGCGTTCCGGGAAGCCGTTGGGCTTGGAAACGGAGGCATAGCAGGTGAAAGGAGCTGCGATCTTTGCCTTCTCGCACTGGAAGGTCAGCGTCTGCTCTTCCCCATGGTCCACAACAGAGGCAGTCAGTGCCGCGAGCGCACCGGGATACTCCAGAATGGAAATGGACAGGTCTTCAACTTCCGCATTGTCATGCGCCGTATTGGCCAGCACGCTGGTCACGCGCTTCGGAAGGCCCATCATCCATCCCAGCATATCGATGTGGTGCACGGCATGGTTCAGCGTACATCCGCCGCCTTCCTTTTCCCAGGTGCCGCGCCACCAGAGGTCGTAATAGCAGTGTCCGCGCCACCAGAAGGAATCGATGGTTGCATGACGGACAGGACCCGCGATACCGGAATCGAGCAAAGCCTTGAGATCCCTGATCGGTTTCCTGAACCGGTTCTGCGCAATAATCGAAAGCTTCACGCCGGTTTCATCGCGCACCCGGATCATCTCGTCGCATTCTTTCAGGGAAGGTGCCATGGGTTTTTCACAAATGACATTCTTGCCGGCTTTCATGCCGTTGATGGAGATCTCGGCATGAACATAGGGCGGTGTGCAAACATCCATCAGTGTGATGTCTTCTCTCGCAAGAACATCATGGTGATCCAGATACACATCACAGTCAAGGCCATACTGTTCCTTCACCTTCTGTGCTTTTCCGGGAATGATATCCACAAGAGCCGCAATACGCACACGCTCGGGAAACTGCTGATAAGCATGGATATGGGCGTGTGAAATGTTGCCTGTTCCGATAATGGCGACCTGAATCATAAAGAATGATTCCTCCTGTCTTCTTTCTTGCCTGACGGCATGAAGAGCGGCGCCGTGCCCGTCAGGGACGCGGCGCCGCACCATGTGCTGCCTGAATATGCTTCAGGCTGCACACAGCCTGTGTTTTTTGGTTTACAGTGGATTACTCAGCATGTGCTGCGTCCCAAGCGGCATACTTTTCTTCCATAACTTCCTTGCCGCCCATGGCCATGTACTGTTCGAGCATTTCCTTGTAGGTCTTGGAGCACTCTTCAGCATTGGCAGCCATGGTGCACTTGACCAGGATCTGCTTCTCGAAGTCAGCCAGAGAAGTGGCATACTTGGAGTTTGCAGGCAGCGGAACGTCGAAGTGGAAGCCGCCGAGGATGGAGTCGTAGTTGCCGACCACATATTCTTCTTCGAACAGGTCAGCATAGCCCTGATAGGACAGGGCCTGGGACTTCATGGTCTTCTCGGGGGTGTCGAGCCACTGGCCGTTGACGAGCAGGGTGTAGTCGATGTTCTGCATGGAGTTGTACACCATGTCATGATGTTCAGCGTCTACGTCCTTGACCACCGGGATGCCGTCTTCGTTGAGATCGGAGGTGATGCCGTCGATGCCGTTCTGGAGATAATAGATGGTGTCATACTGGCACAGCCAGTCGAGGTACATGATGGCTGCTTCCGGATGCTGAGAATACACAGGGATGAAGTTCAGCAGGCCGGCAGCGGCATACACGGGATGATAATACTTGGTGGGATCGGTGGCGGACTCGAAGC
>ONVN01000291.1 GCA_900321295.1 uncultured Eubacteriales bacterium | reverse complement strand
GATCTACTGCTTCTCTCCTGAACTGACGGCTGATACGGACCGCTTCATCCGTGCACTGGAAATCATGAACTTCTGCGCACGCAACTCTACGGGCGATCCTGCGATCATCGAGCAGTATGTCAACGACTTCTATGGTGAAGAAGGCGGCTGGTGGTACTGGAAGAACAAGGAAACCGGCAGCTGGGGCAACACACAGGCCTACACGGATGAGTTCCCGGATTTCGAAGCCGTCAACCGTTATGGCCGCACCGAGTATGGTCCTTCTGCTCCGCGTGAGGGCACAGACGAAGGCAGCCTGTTCGCCAAGAGCCTGGGCTACAAGGAACATGGAATCGGCACCCTGCTTCAGTTCTCCCTTCCTCTGATGGCTGAATACCAGACCAACCTGACCAACCTCAAGGACAACTGGATGGTGCAGTTCATCACCGGCCAGAAGGATATTGACGGTGACTGGGATGCCTATCTCAAGGAAATGGATGCATCCGGCCTGGGCCTGATGTTCAATGAGGCCAAGGATTACTTTGACAGCACCCAGTGAGCAGAACGCTGAGCGTTTATAAAACGGAACCCGGGGCGCCCGCTGCCAGCCAAGGCGGCTGGCGCCCTTCTTATGAACTGCAGGATGCCTGAACAGAGGAGAACAGCCAGACCTCTGTCCGGCATTTTTCACAGGGAAAATACAGGATGGTTTCACTGTCCTGGGATCCGGGGGAAAATCATGGCACAGACGATGGATATGACTAGCGGTTCACCGCGGAGTCTGATGATTCGTTTTTCCGTTCCGATGCTCGTTTCGTCTTTATTCCAGCAGATGTACAGCATGGTGGACTCGGCAATTGTAGGCAGGGGGATCAGCATCCGGGCCCTTGCAGCCATCGGATCCACTGGCGCACTGGGATATTTTATTATTGGTTTTCTGATGGGCATGACGGGCGGGTTTGCCATACTGTACGCGCAGTTTTTTGGGGCAAGGAATGAACGGGGCTTATGCAGGGCGATGGCCGGCACGGTTCGTGTTGGCGGCCTGATCACTGTTGTATTCATGACCGCAAGCATTGTGCTGATTCCTCAGTTGCTTCGCATGATGAGCACACCCCAGGATATCTGGGAGGATTCGTATCACTATATTCTGATCTCCTTTTTATTCGTGCCGGCGATGATGACCTATGATGTACTGGCCTCCTTCCTTCGGGCTGTCGGGGACAGCAAAACGCCGCTGTGGGCGATGGTTGTATCAACGCTTGTCAACCTTGGACTGGATATCCTTTTTGTTCTTGTCTTCCGCTGGGGCGTGATCGGCGCTGCGGTTGCTACGGGCATTGCCCAGCTGGTGGCTGCAGTCTACTGTTTTGCTGGTGTCCGGCGCACAGGCCTCCTGAAATTTGAAAAGGAAGACTGGGCGTTTGACCGTGAAATTGACCTGCGCCTGGTCAGGCTGGGTCTTCCCCTGGCCTTTCAGACCAGTGTGACAGCCATCGGTGCCATTGTCCTTCAGCGTCTGGTCAATGAGCTTGGATCCCTGTATACGGCTGCATACACGGCAGCTTCACGCATCATGTATTTTGCTGAAATGCCGGGCAGCTGCCTCGGGATTGCCATGGCAACCTATTCAGGACAGAACATGGGTGCTGCCCGCCTTGACCGTCTGAAAAAAGGTGTCAGGGATATCCTGCCCCTGTCTTTTGGGGTGAACCTGGTTCTGGGTGTCGTGATGGGCCTTTTCAGTACACCTTTGACCTCCATCTTTGCCGCTGCGGAGGAACTGCAGGAGATTCTTCCGTATTCCCGCCAGATGATGATGACACAGGGCTTCATGAAATGGGTTCTGGGACCACTGTTCATTTACCGCAATGCGCTCCAGGGTATGGGGGATACCACAACACCGATGCTTTCAGGTTTCCTGGAACTTGGCATGCGGATTCTCACCGCTTATCTGCTGGTTGGGTCTCTGCAGTTCCTTGGCCTGTGCATTGCAGACATATCCGCCTGGGTTGGCGCAGAAATCTATCTGATGATTGTGTATTATCGTACAATGCATAAAATAGACAGAGGAGAGACTCCGGGAACCCTTTCCTCTGTGTCCGGCATGAGGTAAAGGCGACGGAAAAATGAGAGGATGGATCTGATGCGATTTCCGGAATATCAGGATATTCATGTCCTGCATGTAAACCGTCTGGAAAACCGTGCGACGCTGATTCCGTGGGCGGACGTGAATCAGGCGCTGAACGGCCAGCGCGTGGCTTCACCGTACTATAAGGACCTGAACGGCTGCTGGGATTTCTGCTGGTTTGAAAATGTGGAGAGCCTTCCGGAAGATCTTTTTGCAGAACTGGATTTTTCCGGGATTCAGGTTCCGGGATGCTGGCAGATGCAGGGTTATGGGTTTCCGCAGTATACCAATTCTGCCTATCCCATTCCCTTTGACCCGCCTTATGTATCCCGTGAAAACCAGACGGGCCTGTACAGGCGGTTTTTCCACGTGCCTGAAACGTTCAGGGGAAGACGGACCCGGATCCGGTTTGAGGGCGTTGACAGTGCGTTTTATGTGTATATCAACGGGTCCCAGGCAGGTTTTTCCAAGGGGTCTCACATGCCCGCTGAGTTTGACCTGACGCCATGGCTGCATGAAGGGGAAAACGAACTCCGGGTTCTCGTGATGCAGTACAGTGACGGCACCTATCTGGAAGACCAGGACATGTGGCGCATGAGCGGCATTTTCAGGGATGTCATGCTGCTCTCCTTTCCGGAGAAGTGCATCGCGGATGTCCGTGTGACAGCAGGGTATGATGCCCTGACCGGAAAGGGGTCCCTGTACGCAGAAATGGATGTCCCGGGTCCGGAGACGGTGGAGTGTATGCTTCTTTCTCCTGACGGAAGCGTGTGCGCAGAGGAAAGCATACCTGTCGTCAGCGGAAAGGCGGTATGGAAGAAAACCGTGGACCATGCGGCTCCGTGGAGCGCGGAAAACCCGAACCGATATACTCTGCTTTTCCGGGTCAGGGGACAGGTTGAATGTGTCCGCACAGGCTTTGTGACAGTGGAAGTGAAGAACCGCCAGTTTTATGTCAACGGCGTTTCGGTCAAGCTCAAGGGTGTCAACCGCCATGATACCCACTGTACGCTTGGACACTATACGCCCATGGAAACGATGCGCGAGGATGTACGCCTGATGAAGCGCCACAATATCAATACGGTGCGCACCAGCCACTACCCCAATGATCCGCGGTTCCTTTCCCTGTGTGATGAGTACGGCCTGTATGTAGTGGATGAAACAGACCTTGAATGCCATGGTGTGAACCACCTGGGAAACTACCACCTGCTGGCCGCCGACCCGGAATGGGAAGAGCAGTTTGTGGACCGCGGAGTCCGGATGGTCATGCGGGACCGGAACCATCCCTGTGTCATCATGTGGTCCCTGGGCAATGAAGCAGGCTACGGATGCAATCATGAAGCCATGGCCTCCGCCATGAGAGCCCTGGATCCCTCGAGACCGATCCATTACCACAGCCATCTGATGTTCTGGGATGCGAAGGTTTCCGATATTGCCAGTTATATGTATACGGATTTCGATTCGATTGACGCTTACCTGAAATCCGGTTCACCCAAGCCCTATTTCCTGTGCGAATATGCACATGCCATGGGACAGGGACCGGGAAACCTGGAAGACTACTGGCAGAAGATTTACAAAACCCCGGCATTCATCGGCGGCTGTGTATGGGAATTTGTGGATCATGCATGTATCCGCTTCAAAGATGGGAAGCCGTATTATGCCTATGGCGGGGACTTCGGAGAATATCCGCATTCGGGCCATTTCTGTGTTGATGCGCTGATGTACCCGGACCGGACGCCGCACACGGGAATGACCGAATACGGACATGTCCTGCGTCCGGTGCGGGCTGAGCTGACAGACGAGGAAAAAGGAAGACTGCGGATCCGGAACCTGTATGCCTTTACCGCCCTGTCCGATCTTCAGGCACTCTGGCGCGTGGAATACATGGGCAGGACTCTGAGGCAGGGGACATTCGTAACCCGGACAGCCCCTGGCAGGGTCAGCTATGTCACACTGCCCCTCGGTACCTATCCCAAGGGAAGCGTTCTCAATGTGGACTGGACACTGACGAAGGATACAAGGTGGGCCGGAGCAGGGTTTGTTGTTGCCGCGGAACAGTTTGTGCTGTCGCGGGGCGATGCAGTACCGCTTCAGCATATGCTGGACGGCGTGCAGCTGAAGATTTCTGAAACACCCCGGATAATCGCTGTTGCGGGTGATGATTTTGAGGTCCTGTTTGATGAGCAGGGGCTCTGCGGATGGAAACAGGCAGGGGAAAACCTGCTTCTGTCCGGTATGAAGGTGAATCTCTGGAGAGCCCTCACCGACAACGACAGACGTATTGCCAATGACTGGAAGAAGCTCGGAATTGACCGGCTTCTCTTCCGCAATGTGAAAAAATGCGTTCATATGGAAGGGGAGAGTGCATGCATTACCCTTGAGAATGTGTATGCACCGAAATCCAGAAGAGCGGTGGTCCGTGTCATCCAGGATTACCGGGTGCACAGAAACGGAGAAGTGGAACTGCATATAAAGTACATACCTCTGCAGGAGGAAATGCCTTATCTTCCCAGACTGGGCATGCGGTTTACGATGCCCAGTCAGTATGACCGGATGCAGTACCTGGGAAGGGGACCGATGGAAAACTATCCGGACAAGAAGACGGCGGCCAGGATCGGACTGTATCGGCAGACCGTGGAAGAAAACCACGAACCCTACATTTTCCCGCAGGAAAACGGCTCTCACCAGGACGTGTCCTTTGTTCGAATGCTGAAAGAGAGCGGCACAGGGTTTGAAATCCGGGGAAAGGATTTCAGTTTTTCGGCCCACCATTATACCCAGGAGCTCCTGGATGAGGCGCAGCATACGTATGACCTGCATGACGAGAATCTCACAGAAGTGTGCTTTGACGGTGTGATGGGCCCGCTTGGCAGTGCATCCTGCGGACCTCAGCCCATGAGGGATCGGATTGTTCTGACCGGGGAAAGAGCATTCGATTTCTGTTTCCGCTGGATTGATCTCCAGAATGAGTGCTGAAGATTGGAAAATAGAGCATAATCGGCTCTGACCGAAAAAAGCAGAAGGCTGTCTCCTGGTCCGCAAAAAGGAGACAGCCTTTTGCTGTATCTTGTATTCATTTCAACTGCATTTGCGGCAGACCCTGGGAAGGAATCTGCAGGAATACTTCGGACGGAATAAACCTGGCAGACGGAAGAATGATCCGGCTCGAGTAAAACCTGAGATGGCTGCTTTGGGGTTCTTCAAGTTACGCCAGGGAATGCTTTCCGTCTGGTTCATAAATCCTTTCCGCGACGGAGCCGCGAAGGGTACGGAAATCAGGGGCAGGCACACTCCGTCCCAGATACACCGGCTGTTCCTTTGTCATGCTCTTTATGCCGTTCAGGGTCCGTCTTGTTCATTCACATCAAGAGCGGCGTAACCAGATCTCCAGAGGATGATATCTCGCGGGCAATTGCGTGATTGATAAACCGACCAGCAGTAATGACCCTGGTGGTCGAGTCAGAAGCGGAGAATCGAAGCT
>ONVN01000090.1 GCA_900321295.1 uncultured Eubacteriales bacterium | reverse complement strand
CGTAATATGTGGCATGTTCCCGGATAAAGAAGTCAAGCATTTCCATACTCTTTGTGTCCCTGTTTCCCAAGGTGTATACCAGGCTCTCATATGCATCTGTTTCAATGCATGCATAAACCATTAACGTGTATACCGCATCTTTGGTCGTCAGTAGGCCACTCTGGTGGTTCTTGAAATAATCAGAATCCTCATATTTCTTCAGGTCTCCAAACATTCCGCCGTTTGCCATGTTATGACCGTAAAGCATCATGTAGCATTCTGCAAATGATGCATGATTCGTTGCAGCCAGATAAATTGAACCATTCATATTTGGATTTCCATATGCATCCGTGTATGCATACTGAAGGTCATCCTCCCCGTGCAGAACCGGATAATTGATATGCGTATCAGGTATTTCCAACCATCCGACGACATCCGGATTCATCTCGCACAGTAATTCAAAGCCTGCAGTCTCCGCTTCCTTGGGTTTGGGCTTATACTGAAGGAGGTCAAAAGATGTATAGGCTGTCCTGTTCAGGTAGAATGTGTCGTAAAGCACATAACCGGAAAAACAAAACATGATAACCGCCATACAGGCTGTCAGAAAAACTACCAAGCGGTATCCAAGTCTCAAGACACTTGCAATACAATGAAGAAACATTTCTGGCTTCCTTTTCCTAGTTTAGAGCTGATTCCGCCGTATAAGCGTTATGACGGTTCCCATGATCTCATCTCGCTGAACGGGACCGAAGTATCTGCTGTCCTCCGCACCTTCACGCCTGTCCCCGAGAAGGAAGTATTCCTCTTTTCCAAGCGTCAGCGGATAGGAAATGAATCCTTCATAGATAGGTGTATCAAAGAAGATGTCAGATTCCAGGATGCGGTTTCCGTTGATTCGAACCTGTTCTTCATCGGTTACTTCACACACATCATCAGGGCAGGCAATAACCCGGCCGATATAGATTGTTTCGTTTTTCCGAAAAACAACAACTTCGTGCTCCATGATTTTCTCGGGAAGCCTGTAAAAAACAAGGAGATCACCTTGGTCAATGCGTGGATGCATATCATTATTGGGAACAACGATGAGTCCTATGACGTAGGTAAAAAAGATATAGACCAGAGATAAAAGAAGAAATGAAGAAAGAAAGAATCTCCGGATATCCCGGATGTCACGCATCCTTCGATTTTTTTCTTTCTTCAGGGTCCTGTCGCTGCATTCGGCATCATTCATTTCTACTGCAATCCTTCCTTTCTCAAAAAATGCGCAAAGAAAAATTCCCAATAAGAACACATACTGCTGCCTTTCTAAGCTTCAGCATCAGTAAGTATTCCCAGGAATTCCGCACAATTTCTGGTATTTACTTCATCTTGAGGCGTCGGTAAGCACCGGCCAATGTCAAACCCTGCATGAAAACGACGACTCACGTGTTCCAAGCGTCTTTTTCAAACAGCTCTTGATGTTCATTTTCAAGGATTCTTCCTGAAAATGTGCAAGGACGTGAACATCAGTCAGTATCAACAAGAAAACGGTCTGCCATTCGGATCTGGGGTAGTGCGCGGACTGTTAACTTGTTGTGGTGCGCTTACGATATCATATTTATAACATAATGGCAAGAGCATTTTAGGGATTTTTCCATTTTCATTTCATCTTTGTAAAAGTGCTCCAAAAAAACATTTTAAACCATCACGAATTCGAATAAAACTATATAGAAAGTTGCTGAATAATGAACAAAAGCCTGTCATGTTCGCACAGAAACGTGTACTTCTGTGTTTTTTTCAGGTGTTTTCCATGATTGATCGTGGCTTTTCATTTTGGTCTTCTTTTCTTTCCGACAAGAATCGTCTATACTTTCAATTGTGTTGACCCGATTTCGGCATAGAACATAGGATAAGGATGCAAAAAAATGCAGAAAACAGCTGTAGTAACTGGCGCAAGCGGCGGCATCGGCCGTGCTATTTCCACACGTCTGGCACAGGAAGGATATCATGTAATTGGTCTCTACTGCCATCACAGGGATTCCGCAGTCCTCTCATCAAGGGATATTCCCCAAAACGCACTTGGCCAGATTGATGTGATGCAGTGTGATCTCCGTGATCCTTCATCCGTACAACATACCTTTGCAGAAATCCTGCGCTTCTATCATCATATTGATCTTCTTGTCTGTTCACATGGTGTAGCAAGTATCCGCCTGTTCTCGGATACAGATGAAGCAGAATGGGACCGGATTCTGTCCGTCAACCTTACGGGCACCTACAGGGCAATCTATGCTTCTCTTCCGGATATGATTTCACGCAAAAGCGGAAATATCATTACGGTTTCCAGTATGTGGGGCGAAGTCGGCGCAAGCTGTGAAGTCGCATATTCAGCTTCAAAAGCAGGAATTATCGGCCTCACCAAGGCTTTGGCAAAGGAGCTGGGACCTTCACAAATCCGTGTGAATTGCGTATCTCCT
>ONVN01000458.1 GCA_900321295.1 uncultured Eubacteriales bacterium | reverse complement strand
GGAAAGCGGAAAAGAATCTGGATGATATGTGCCGTGATTCCTGGAGATGGCAGAAGAACAATCCAAAAGGATATCAGGCGTGATATATGCAGGCGATGTTCCGTGATATGGGACACCGCTTTTTGAATTTTCAGGGAGGAAATGCCATGACATGCTGTCTTTTTGCCATTGGAAAGCAGGGGATACACTCCTGTCATGCCATCCTGGATGCAGCCATGGCAGGCATTCTGAACGATCAGGAACTGCAAATTGTCCTGGTTGGTGCAGAAGAACAGCAGGCAGAAACGCTTCAGGGACTGATCCATGATTATCATGTGGCACGTGAAAAGCTTCAGTCAGAAGATGTGCCCGGCTTTTCATGTACAATCAGCATCCGTGTCATGCCGGAGGCAGGTCTGGATGCCAGTCTGCAGGAACGCTGCGAAACAGAAGCGGACAAACTGCTTTTAAACTGTCTTTTTGCAAAAGAGCGGATGCTCAGACGCTCGGCTGCTTCTTCTATGGAAACAGCCCAGGCTGCTTGGGCGGATTTTCTGGAGGACCAGCAGTCCGGAGACATCTGGGACTGCATACGTCATCTGGACGCGGAAGATATGGTTCTTGTAACGGGAAGCCTTACGGAAACCCTCACGGCAGGCGGATGCAGCATGGTTCTGCAGAAAATCAGCAGCTTATGTCATGCGGCTGTTGGTGCGGTTCTTTCACTTCCGCTCCACCGGAGTGACCGGACGGACCTCATTCGCGGTGCACTCAAGGAAATGCCCGACATTGATGCAGTATATCTTTACGGCCTTCCGGAGGATCTGAGAACGGAAGCAGACGGCATGGATGAACTGGTTGGACTTCGGTGCATGGACCATTTCCTGCATGGCGGACGCGGAGTATATACCTATGCTCAGACCATGGATGTTCCAACCTGGACATTCTTTGGAAACCGTGAGAAAGAATACAAGGAACGGGTAACCGCTCTTTTGCATATTTCTGCTCTGATGATGCTGCAATATGGCCCTGATGCTCTGGAACGGCTTGAGCGAAGTGCAACCGGATATGTGCGGGGCTGGTTTGGAAGAGTCTACGGAAATATCCGGAAGGACCCGGAGGCGGCTTCTGCCGAAAGGCAGGTTCTCCGCTCGGTGCTGCATCTGCTGCGCTTTCATATGGCCTGGTGTTATCTTGTGACCGGGAATCTTCCGCTTCCACTCCGCTATCAGGCGCAGCTGCAGGAAGCGCAGAAAAAGGCATCTGCGCACTATGATGATGTACTGAATGTTGCAGGCCGGCTGGCTCTGCTCTCGCATGATGTCGAAAAATCAGGCATCCTTGAGGAGGAGACGGTTCACAGGGCTTCCATGGAAGATACGGAAGGGGAGGCGGCCCGAAAAAAAGTCGTCGAGATGGCTGAAAAGCTTCAGGAGCTGGCGGGAGAGCAGACGCAGTACGAAGTAATACTTGGTGGACGTGCCGCCTTTATGCTACTCGAAATGAAGTACGAGGAAGCAGAAAAAGAGGCGGAACATCTGCGTGAGCAGGCCGAGGAGGCAATGCGGCGCATCGAGGAGGCAGCCCAGGCGGCCAATGCGGATGAGCTTCCCAAGATTGATGCGGCCAGGAGCCGTCTCGGAAACCTTCAGAGGCATCTTGTCTTTCTCGAAGGGCGTGCAGCCTATGCGAAAAGAGATGTTGAGAAGGCAAGAAGTGAATCGGAGCGAAATCGGAAACCCAATGTGGAGTTTACAGCTGATACGGAGCCGGATGTCCTTTTTGACAGGCATCTGCTCCGGGCGATGATTTCTGTTTATGACAAGCAGTCTGCAGAAAGACGCAGAAAGGCTGAGGAGCTGATCGCCTCGGTTCAGGGAATGAATCTGCAGCATGTGGCGGACAACTTTGATCGAACAGGACAGGATGTCAATGGAACCGCAGGCATGATCGGTGCACTCTATCGTCTGTGGAAACAGGAGTATTCTGGGAGATAAGCGAGATGGAAGCTAAGAATTTGACCTGGCTGCCGGATGAAAAAGCGACAGTTCTGGTGGAAAACGGAATAGGGCCTGTGCATCCGGTGTCTCCGGAAACCTTTTTCGATGACGTTGTACAGGCAATGGAGGGCGGAGAAGCCCTTGCAGGCATGACAGCTGCAAGACAGGAGTTGAAAATACGGATCCGTCAGGGAGAAGCCCAGGCATGGCGGGGATTGCTCGCTTTCTGTTTTCTGACAGACCTGCTTGTTCCCGATATTCATTTTTCAGCGGTTAGGGTCTCCGCGTCCAGTGGGAGACTTTCGCGTTCAGTATTGCAGGTCCTGAATGTCGATTCCGTAAAAATCTATGTGATGGAAAGCAAAGATGAGTCGATTCCCCTGGGAATGCTGGATGAAGAGATGCTGATTATTCCAGCAAAAACAGCAGGCCTGCTGGGTGAGGAGAACAGGATAGCGGAAAGTGTACCATGGTTTGACGGGGATACTTTCCTTGATCCGATACCGCATTTGACGCCTCTTATGCGTACGGTTCTGATCAGGCGCCTCCGTGCCGTGCATGACAAAATGGCGGTACAGGCGTTTGCCGATGAGCTGGAAACAAGGGAGAAGGAAATCGTTGCGGCGGCTCTCGGAACAGAGAACAGGGCATGGGAAAAAACGGTCAAGTGTGTTCTGGGACTTTTCAGAGAAAAAGGCTTTGAGGAGCTGACATCCAAAATCGTATATACTGGGGCATCCGGAAGAAATGACTTACTGGATGTTCTTGGTGTGGAAGATCCAGTTCCATCTTCTCCTTCAGAGACGCACTGGTATTGGAAAGGAATCCCGATAGCAAAAGAAAGCCACCTGATCCTTGTGGAACGGGAAACAACGGAGCAGGCCGAGCAGGCTCTTGAGGAACTGGCCCTGGATGAAGACATACTCGAAAAGTGTGTGCAGACATATGCCGAAGGCCTCCAGGAAAAACTGGAAGATGTACTGCAGACAAGATCGTTTTCGGAAGAAGTATCCGGATGTGTCCGGATGTGGTGTGATCAGCTGACAAAGTATGCACAGAAGCAGGCGGGAAACATTTCTCTGACCTATCCATGGCGAACGGCGTCCCCTGCATTGGCAAGTCTCCTGCAGGAAACGCTTGGAGAATCTCTGGGGAAGGCAGCAATGCATCCATTCTCTGACAGGCTTCTACTGCTTTCAGAAGCATCCGGGGATGACAGCATGCTGGAACACATGTGCACGGTTTCCTGGGAAGGCGGCTCCTGCCGGATCCTTCCGCCGCTGTCAAGAGAAATGGCACAGTGGGAGAGCGAAAACCAAAACTCGGCAGGATATGTTCATGAGAGCCTGAAAGCACAGATGAATGCTTCCGGTCATGTCAGTATCAGCTATATGATTCAGGGAGAAAACGGAAGCATCTCATTCACCAGAACGTACAGCAGCCTTGAGCAGGTCATGCTGCGTCCGGAACAGGTGCCGCTTGTTTCTCTCTGGCCATCGGTTCCGCTTCCTGCAGGTCTGTGGAAAGCCTATTATGTGAGTGTCCGGGGACGAATCTGCGTTGAGGCTTATTCTGGCATATGGCATGCTGTGGCTTCCGAAGACACGGAAGAAGGAAATCTGGGAGAATGCCGTGTGGTGAAAACGGAAACATTTCCCTCAATTCTTCTTTTGTCAAGAAATGGGCTTACGCTCGGAACACTGATGTATGCTCTGGATACCTATGTGCCGTCATCCTCCGGGGAAGCAATTGCAGCTTTCGACCTGGGTGAGAGCGGGACAGCAGTTGCATGGGCAGGAGAAGACGGTGTTCATGAACTGGATGTGCCACCGCTCTGGCGTGTCCTGCTTCGGGGAAGCCGATGGGATCCCTCCGGTGAGGTATTGCCTTCTTTCCCGCTGTCTTCTGTTGTAGAGTCCGCGGTGGTCCTCCGTGAAGGAAATGGAAATGTACCTTTTGAGGATGGCTATCTCTGCAGTCTTCAGAATATGGAGTCATTACGTCCATGCTGCCATTTCCTGTGGCGCTCGGACAATGAAGGTGAGCGTGCCCAGCGTATTCTTATGCGGCAGCTGATGCTGATGGCAGGTTTTGACCTGGTGATGCACGGTGCATCTTCTGTGACATGGCATGTCAGCGTTCCCTATGCGATGAATCTTGAGGAACGCCGCCGGATGCAGAAGGAAATGGAAAAGGCAGCGCAGGATGTGCAGGATCTGTGCGGGCTGCGGACCCGAGGCGTTTACGCCGCATGGCATGACACACGATGTACCGGTCAGTTCCTGTACTCTCATTTCAATCATGCCTCTTTTCTGATGATGGACTGCGGTGGCGGGGATGGAAGCATTGCCCTTTGGCTCCGAGGAATGGGACAGCCGGTTCTTGAACTGGATGCGGGCGACGGACTTGCCATGCAGCTCCATACGGCGTTTCTGAATATTCCCATGACGGCTTCCATGGATATGCAGGTTTATCCGTGGATTGATGTTGCTGCCTTCTCCAATCATCTTGTTCATGCCAGAGAATCTGTCGAAGCCTGGGAGGAAAGCCGGAAGCAGGTTGATCTGCTGCTGGGTGAACATCTTCGAGAAACAATGGACAGACTGGCTTATGCAGTGCAGACGAACAGTACGAATTACACGCAGGCACTGATGCTCCTTGAAATGGCAAAACGGATGACGCTTTGTGGCCTCGCTCTTGAGCGGGTTGGCAATGAATCGACTCTGAGTGATAAACTGCCCTCGAATCTGCCGATTATTCTGTGTGGAAGGGGAGGAAATGTGTATCTGTCCCTGCCCTCATCCGTACAGGCTGCATTGATGCGCTTTGCTGTTCTTCCGCTCCGGCAGACACATCCGGTTACGAAGATGCACATGGAGTCCAGTACAGCGCCAAAGATGGAAGCGGCGTTTGGCCTGCTGATGCAGACAGGTCATGATATGCTGAGGGCCAGAATAACAGAGCTGAGGGGTACTGTTCCTCTGGACTGGCTCCTGGGACACTTCCTGATGCTCTTCTATGCCATGTTTCCCCAGCCTTCGAGCCTGCTGTTTCCGGGTTCCTGTATACCCAATGGAATGCTTTCGGATTATTACGCGAATCTGATTCTTTCGCTGGCGGCATCCTGGCAGACGGAAAAAATGGGGGATGCGCTCAATGGATGTCTGGAACGCCTCAGAGCGTGGCCGAGAACCGACATGACGGGCAACGCCACGGGTATGGAAAACGGAATGATGTCAACAGGAGGCTTTGGAACAGGAGGATTCCCATCTTGAATTTCCTGGCAGCGTGCAGATTTTTCTGAAAATGGACGGGATTTCCGCAAAAATGGACGAAATGGTAACAACCATTCGTGGAAGATTCATTGACAAGGAGATCATGCTTTGTTACAATTCCGTAAATCCATATTCAGGAGGGATTGCGGATGCTGCAAAAGGTGATTCGGGAAGGCCTGACGTTCGATGATGTGCTGTTGGTACCGGCCCGTAGCGAAGTTCTGCCTCGGGATGTCGACCTGTCAGTACAGCTGACGCCTGCAATTCGTTTGAACATTCCGATTATGTCTGCTGCCATGGATACTGTAACGGATTCAAGAATGGCGATTGCTATAGCACGTGAAGGTGGATTAGGCATTATTCACAAGAATATGTCGATCCCTGCCCAGGCACGTGAAGTTGACCGTGTGAAGCGGTCTGAGCATGGTGTCATCACGGATCCGTTTTTCCTTTCTCCCAGTCATTCCGTCCAGGATGCGGAAAACCTGATGGCAAGGTATCGCATTTCAGGTGTTCCGATTACTGAGAATGGCAAACTGGTCGGCATTATTACCAACCGTGATCTGAGGTTTGAGACGGATTACTCCAGAAAAATCGGCGAGGTTATGACGTGCACAAACCTCATTACTGCGCCGGAAGGGACAACGCTCGAAGATGCCAAGGCAATTCTTGCCAAACATCGTATTGAGAAACTCCCGATTGTTGACAGTGAAGGCATGCTCAAGGGCCTGATCACGATCAAGGATATTGAAAAGAACCAGAAATATCCGAATTCCGCCAAGGACGGCAATGGCCGCCTGCTGTGCGGTGCCGCAGTCGGTGTCACCAAAGACGTTTTTGAACGTATCGATGCCCTTCTGGAAGCGAAGGTTGATGTCATATCCATTGATACAGCACATGGTCATTCCGTGGGTGTAATCCGTCAGGTTGAAGCCATCCGGAACCGTTATCCGGATATCCAGCTCTTTGCGGGCAATGTCGCGACGGCAGAGGCCACGCATGATCTGATTTCAGCGGGTGTGGACTGCGTGAAGGTCGGCATTGGCCCCGGATCCATCTGCACGACGCGTGTGGTTGCTGGTATTGGTGTTCCTCAGGTGACGGCTGTTGCGGATTGTGCGGAGGAAGCAGACAAGTACGGCATCCGCGTCATTGCCGATGGCGGCATCAAATATTCCGGTGACATCGTCAAGGCTTTGGCAGCCGGTGGTTCCTGCGTCATGCTTGGCAGCCTGCTTGCCGGCACGGAGGAATCCCCTGGTGCGATGGAAATCTACCAGGGCAGGTCGTTCAAGGTTTACCGCGGCATGGGCTCTATGGCCGCCATGGCAGACGGATCGAAGGACCGCTATTTCCAGGAAGATGCCAAGAAGCTTGTCCCGGAAGGTGTGGAGGGACGTGTTCCGTACAAGGGAGCTCTTGCGGATACCATTTTCCAGATGCTGGGTGGTCTGAGAGCTGGTATGGGTTACTGTGGTGCAAAGGACATCGATGCTCTCCGCAGGGAAGCACAGTTTGTCCGCATTACCAATGCCGGACTCCTGGAAAGCCATCCCCATGATATTTATATCACCAAAGAAGCTCCGAACTATTCAAGCAAAAACAATGAATAATTGCCCGCGGTATTCTTGCCGGGCAATTGCCTGAAAAGCCATCCGTCCATGCCGACCGAAGGTCTGCGGTGGGACGGATGGCTTTTTGATGCAGTGTATTCGGGTTTCATACGATCAATGGAGACATCGTCCGCCGAACAGGGCTTTTTCGACTGAATGCTATTCCATGATTGCATTTATCGTTCGTGCCGATATAATGATTTATGAAAGAAAAGCTGAAACGGGGAAGACGTACTTCATGATCACACAGGAACAATGGACAGCGATTGCCAGGAAGGAAAGAAAAGCAGATGGTACATTCTGGTATGCTCTGCGCAGAGGCCGGACCTACTGCCGTCCATCGTGTACGACCAAATCGCCTTCCATGGACCGTGTCGTGGTTTTTGCCTCCTGTGAGGAAGCGGAAAAAGCCGGATACCGTCCGTGCAGGGTCTGCAGGCCGGACCAGATGACTTGGCAAGGTGCAAGGAAAAATCTTGCAGAGAGGGTCAGGTTCTATATTGAAGATCATGTCCATGAGAAGTTTTCACTCCAGGACATGGCACAAATGCTTCAGGTTGACGGGAGTTATCTTCTCAGAACGTTTCATCATGAGACCGGACATACGCCACTCTGGTATCATCGTGAGATGCGCTGCAGAGAAGCCTGCATGCTCCTGAGTCATGAGGAGTATACCGTGGCTGAAATTTCGGCGATGGTTGGTTTTTCAACCCCTGCTCTTTTTTCAAGGGTTTTTACTCAAATGCGCGGCATGTCTCCCTCAGAATACAGAAAGCAGATCATGGGAGCAGTGAGTACCTCCTCTGAGCGGAAAAAGGAAAAGACATCCTGTGACGCGTGTGACGCGGGAGCCCAGACGGGGAAATGAGAAATTTACTCTTGACAGAAACAGTGCGAATCATTATAATCCCGAGTTTGACACCAAAACAGGCTCAATCCATTGTGCCCCAATGGATTGAGCCTAAATTACTATTGCACAACTTCATCCTTGAG
>ONVN01000128.1 GCA_900321295.1 uncultured Eubacteriales bacterium | reverse complement strand
TGTAGGGCAATCCTTGAGAACCAGGGAAATGCCGCTGTTCTCTGCAGATTCCCAGGATGTGTGAAGCTTGACTGCCTCGGAAGTAATCGAGCTCAGCCATTCATAAACACCGGTTTCAGAAGATAAATACTCCAGGAGGCTTTCAGGGTCCAGGTGCAGCAGGCTTAGAACCTTATCCAGTTCCTGGAAGAACTCTGTACTGTCCAGATCCAGCCGGAGGACATGTCCTGCAAAGTCACGGACCGCATTTAAGCGCTCAGCAAGATATTCTGTATCGAGCTGAACGGCATACATTATCCATTTGCCATCCTTGAAAGCCTCCGTATCAGGCAGTTTCAGGCTGACCAGGCGATAGTTTTCGGGAAGTTCATCCGGCACCTTTGTTTCAGCCATACGGGTCCGCTGGATCAATGTGCCAAGTTCCTGCAGATGGCTGCTGTTTCCAGAAATCTGAAGTGCCCAAGGAAGTACATTCGATAACTGCTCATAATTGGTCGTGGGTGTAAGGACGAAAGCGGTATGGAGCCAGAAGTTCGCAGCATCTTTCAGGGACATATCGTGATCCTTACAAAGATGGGCGGCCACATAGTTCAGCAGAGAAGAATTGTTGTGAACACCACCGCGGTCATTCATGTCATTCGGACGGGATGCATTCGGAACATAGAAAATATCCCATACATACTCGGGCTGGTCGTACTGATGCGGGTCGAGCATGGAACGGAAGGTTGTACCTGTGTTCTCACCGATCTGCCATTCTGTGTCATTGGTGACCTTGCCGATCATTTCACAGAGATTACCCATAATGTCGGACATCGCTTCATTGATGGCACCCATATCATTACGGTAAAGGTTTGTGTTCATGACGGTATCTGTCAGGCAATGGGTGAATTCATGTGCAATGACATCCAGGCTCTGGCCGATATATGCATTCCCACCGTAGGCAAAGCACTGCCATCCACGGCATTGTCCGAGATAGGCTGCATTATAAATGCTTTCCCCGGTTTCTGTGCACATGTTCCGCAGAAGCAGAACAGGTGTAGACTTTCCATCGGGTCCCTTCCAGCCATACGCGGCATAAAAATCCCAGACCTGAATCATATTGGCATAGGTGATCAGATCCTCATCATCCCAGGAAATATTATTGGTTTGCGCAACCAGGTTAATTGCACCATCATTATAGGCCAGAGCGGAGAAATCGCCGACAGCGATTTTGCGGACTGGATCTGCCAGGTACCAGACGCCGGTGCGTGTATCTTTCATGACCGGGACCGTCAGGCTGCGCAGGTTGCCGTCCTGTTCCAGAACTTCTCCTGTCCATTCATCGGCTTCCATGAATTCAAAAGCATAAGCGGAGGAGTAACCTGCGTCGAGCGCAGGGTCTTCGGGAATGGCGACTGGGCAGTTACGCAGATAGGTGCCATCCATGCTCACAAAATGTGCCAGGTAAGGCAGATCGACAAAACTGTTATCCGAGAAACGAGGATTCCTGGAATAGACAACCCACGCGAGAATGTCAGGAAGGACATCACTTTCTTCAGATTCATCCTGTGAAATAACCGTCCGGGTGGTATGATCCGGCATCACACTGTCTGGTGCAAGATGCTCTTCGAGATGCTTCCGGACAATATTCTCTGCATCAGCTGCCGAGATGATTTCTGTTCCGGTGCTTTCAGGAAGTACGGAGGACAGGGAACTGAATACGGCAGTAACCTGTCCATCGGAATCGGTTACAATTTTGGCTGTGCTTGCCGGAACCGTGAGACCTTCATAAACCTGCTGAAAAGTGTAAACCTGATGGTCTGCCATGTTCAGCTTTGACCAAAGGTGAAGGGTTGCTTCATCTGCACCATGGAGAAGCTTGAGCAGACTGTACATGGTTCGGTAGGCATCCAACGGTTTTTGGATGGATGCCATTCCTTCCAGGTCCCGCATCATATAGATTTTTCCGTCTTTCTGGAAAAGCTGTGCATTCGGAGCAAGCTCTTTTAGTTTTTCCGAAGTGACAGGGTTATCGAGACCGGCCTGCTTTTCCTGCAGTGCCCGTGAGACCCAATCCTGCCGGGACATTCCTGAATCGGAAATCAGCATATCCACGGTTTGTATCGTGTACTGATTGTCCTGGTTTTCCGCATGCGCGCAGAAAAAAGTGAATGGGCACATCAGCACGATAAGGAATAAGGCAATAAGCCGCTTGATTTTTGACATATTATGTTTTGATCCTTTCTTTTTGAAAAATTACAGCAGCTAAGGAAACACTATCTGGTGTTTCCAGTTGTTTATACGCAGAAACATGGAATGTGGCATGAAAGCAGAGAGCATGTAAGGGAAGTGGCAGGAATGGAGCTTGGAGAGTGTGCGTCATTTTCCGGCTGTGGCGGTTGCAGAATAAGGAGAGAACATAAAATAGTGAAGGTTGCAATTGATTTTGCGGCATCGAACATGATAGAATAGAGTATGCAGATAAATGCACTGCATTTGTGGAAAGACAGGCTGACCGAAGAAGCGCTTGGAATTGTCGGTCAGCAGGTTTGAGAGGAGATATTTGCGTGGAAAAGAAGCTTAAGCAGTTGTTTGATTTTCAGAAATTTGAAGGGAATTCTGATCTTCAGCTGATCATTGATTCTGTTCATGCACGCTATGGCGTCAAAGAGCTTAGCTTGGATGATATGGAATTTGTGGCTGCTGCGGGTGATCCCAATGCATCCAAGAAAAAAGAACAGGAGAAGAAAGAACCATGACATCACAGGATATCGATATTGGTCAGCTTTATATGGAGTACAGCACCAAGGTGATGGGGTATATTTCTGCTCGTGTACGGAATCATTCGGATGCGGAAGACCTTTGTGCTGATGTCTTTGAGAAGATTCAGAGGAAAATCGGAGACTATGACAAGGGCAAAGCAGCTGTCGGGACCTGGATTTTTACGATCACAAGAAATACGGTCATCGACTACTTCAGAAAAACAAAGCCATCCGAAGAACTGGACGAAAACATGTCGGATGATTCTGTTGTGGATGAAGGCCTTTTACAGACCGAAACGCTCAGCGAACTTGCTTCTGCCCTGCGGAAACTTCCACAGCAGATGATGGATATTATTGTGCTCCGATATTATGATGGAAAAACATTGACGGAAATCGCGCAGATGATGGGGCTGAGTTATGGAGCAGTAAAACTGCGGCACCAGAATGCATTGATCATGTTGAAGAAATATATGAATGAGTAACTGCTTGCTATATATGAAATCATGGAATAAGCGAGAATCCATAGGATATGGAATCATCCTGGCTGTTCTTATACTCTTATGTGCATGCTTTCTGACGCATTCCTATGCGGAGGATGTTCTTTCTGTAGGCGACAAGGGTGAAGAGGTTCTCCGGATGAAGCAGCGTCTTCAGGAACTTCGCTATATCAAGGAAGGGTCTCTGACCAAGAAGTTTACAGAAAAAACAGAGTTGTCCCTCAAAGATTTTCAGAGAAACAATGGTCTGGAGGAAACTGGAAAGCTGGATCCAGTCACCCGGGAATTGCTTTTCTCGGATCAGGCTGCTGGAATGCCGTATCCGACAATGAAACCGCTTGCAGCGCTTCGGCCGCTCAGCGAAACGATAGGTCCTGAAGTTGATGCAGAGGGATTCCTCCTGGGTGATGGTGAATTCATTTACGAAAATGACGATGAAGGTGCCTGGATTTATCTGAATACCAACCTGCAGATCACAATACGCAGGGGTGAGGATTCTTCCATTCCGCTTGTATGGTTCGAGACCGAGATCATGACAAGGAATGGCGAGGCTTTCCGCACGGTCATGACGGATCCGGAGCATCCGGGGAGCAAATTCCAGTATCCATATGTGATTGCCAGAGCAGAACACTTTGTCCTTGGTTTTACGGATGATTTTTATGCCACACGGATGGATGACCATGAAACGGTTGGCGTGATTATTCGAAACGGAAAGATCATCAGTGATCAGACCAACAGAAAGACAGGAACACACCTGCCGAATCTGGATATGATGGCGCAATATTCTGACGGACGACTGATGGTGTATGCGTGCAACGAATATACGGCAGAAGAACTGCTTGCAAACGGGGCCGTGAATGTGTTCAGCTTCGGCCCCGTTTTGTTGCGCGGCGGACAAATCAATGAAATGGTATACCGTTCCTTCCGTAGTATTGAACCGCGACAGGCATTGGGAATGATCGAACCCAACCATTACCTGCTGATTTCAGTTCAGGGGCGGACGAGTTTCAGCAAGGGTACGAACCTGCAGCGTGTGGCAGAGATGATGCGTGAACGCGGTGTGACGGAAGCGCTGAACCTGGACGGGGGGAACACGATGGCACTGATTTTCCGTGGAAGGATGCTCAACAAAAAAGCGAGCTACCAGAACAGGAAGTTTGTTCGGTCTGTGACTTCCCTCATTGGAATTGGTTATACCGAGGATCAGGTAAATTAGGGTCTGCTGAATTTGGATGAATTCATGGGTGACCGTGAAACCGGGAAGGACAGACATGCAATGGAGGCTGGTGAATGCGCCTGAATGCAAACAGCCTGTCAATTAATCTGCTTGTGACAGGGCTGGTTCTGGTGATGGTCTTTCTGCTTCCGTGGATGGACCGGAGACTATGCGGGAAACTCGGGCTGAACCTGGAGGGCGGGATCAGCCGCAATCCCAAGGCAGAGACAATGCTGAAAACACGTCAAGGAATTCTTCTTGCGGTCTTTGCCTGCTATCTGGCGGTGATGGCCTGGCTGGTTTTCTTCTCCCGCTCTGCATCTCGGGATTATCAGATTCATATCGCTCTGTTTGAGGACCTGCAAGGAGCTATACAGATTGAACCTGGCATTTTTGGAATCGTCCGTTCGATCTTCACGGAAGGATTCCAAAACGCCATGTCGCATATACGGATTGTCAGCGTGGAGGACATCCTTCAGGTCTATATGAACATCATGCTGTTTGTTCCTCTTGGCTATCTTCTGCCCTATATTTTCCCATGGTTTCGGGCGAAAGTCAGGATCAGGCCAGCTGCAACGTGCTTTGTTGTGTCATTCTGCATTGAGAATCTGCAGCTTATTGCCCGCAGGGGATTCTATGATATGGATGATCTGGTTTCCAATACGATTGGCGGCGTGGTCGGGCAATGCATGTTTATAGCAGTGGCCTATGTCGTAACGCACCCCAACTGGCGCAAGGAAATGAAATCCTATCGTCGCTGGAAACGAAATGCAAGAACCCGTACGCTGTATCCTTTTGCCAGAAAAATGGGACTGTCCAGAACGATGCTTCTTGCAACCAGCGAAGAAGAAATATGGGATTTCTATGTCATGAAACTGGGATTCCGTCTGAAAAAACAGATTGTTCCGCTTGATGTACCGGAAACAAGTATGCTCCTGGAACTGGGAAATTATCAGATAGAGGTTCATTGCTCCAATCAGATGGAGGAATTGAAGGAGCAGTCGCTGACTTTATCCGTCCGTCATCTGAAGCCGATTATCAGACGACTGAATATGAACGGTATTGACACAGGAAACATTGAGCAGGATGTCTACACGGGTCTGCGATGCATTCATTTTTCAGGACCGGACCAGGTATGCATCACCGTCATTGAAAAATAAAGAACCGGACGATCGGAGTGAAGAGCGTGAAACGTGCGGCAAAGCAGGTCATTGTCTGTGCAGTGATTGTTCTGGCTGTTTATGTTGTCTGCCGTCTCGTGATGGGTACTTCCTTTACGCTCTGTCATATGCTGCCTTATAATGATGGAAAAGCATACAGGACAGAAGAGATACAGATTGTCCCTGAAATAGACGGTGTGGTTCGGGTGGAACAATACGATGTGACGGACCGTACACTGAGCATAACCTTGATGCCGGAACAAAAAGGGAAGACGTTCCTTGAAATTAATGATCAGAATGGAAATCTTCTGATTCTTGGATATGTTCAGGTTGGACCATTCCTTACTGTGTTTGATAAAACAGACGGGGGCTTCACTGGTGATT
>ONVN01000380.1 GCA_900321295.1 uncultured Eubacteriales bacterium | reverse complement strand
GATACCGGTTATAGCGCAGGAAACCCATGACAGCACCGGTCATTGCCAGAGCAAAGGTAGCCACATTCAGATAATCCCCCTGCATGGCAGGCTCAAGAAGTCCCATGCACAGCGCCATGGCAGCCCAACCAGGCATGGAGACCGCAGTGACCGTGGAAAGCAGACCATCCAATCCATCCTGAAGATTCGAAGAATTCACCATGAAGATAATGACCAGCGTCATCAGAGGGATATACAAGATTCCCAGATTCCACTGCACTGAAGTAAACGGGATATAGATTGTGCTTCCAACTTTCGGGCTGAAATAGCAGTAGACAGAAAAAGCCAAAGCCGAACCAACCTGTCCGATGATCTTCTGCTTTGGCGTCAGTCCTTCATGACGTTTTTTGACTGCCTTGATGTAATCGTCCGCGAAACCAACTGCCATGGACAGAAGTGAAAACAACACCATGGGAATCATGAATTCCCATGCTCCTCCCCAGGAAATTGGGTGAAAGGCTATGGAAGAAATGATCACGCCTGCAGCAATCATGAGACCACCCATCACAGGCGTCCCCTGTTTCGCCTTATGCTGTGGTCCCAACTCATAAATGGTCTGGCCAAAGTGCAGTTTCTGCATATACGGAATAAACTTTGGTCCCATCAGGAGCACGACCAAAAAGCTCACCAACAGTGTCAACATCATCCGAAGCATGATCTATCCTCTTTCCCTTTTCTGGTTCCGCCAGTGTATTCGTTTACTGCATCTCATTGAGCAATTCACGCACAACTGTCTTTTCATCAAACGGCCGCTTGACACCCATGATTTCCTGATAGGTTTCATGCCCTTTCCCGGCCAGGACAATGATATCGCCTTCTTGGGCAATTTGCATTGCATACCGGATGGCTTCCCGTCTGTTTTCAATGACGATGTAGGGCTTGCCTGTCGGCTTGATTCCTTCCTCTATGGAGCTCAGAATCTGCATTGGGTCCTCAGAGCGCGGATTGTCGCTGGTCAGTACGCAGAAGTCTGCAAGCTGTCCTCCGATTCGGCCCATGATCGGCCGTTTTGCATGATCCCGGTCTCCCCCACATCCGAAAAGAGCAATCACCCGTCCGCGAGCAAACTGTCGTACGGTCTTCAGTATGTTTTTCAGGGCATCTGGCGAATGAGAATAGTCAAGAATGACTTTGTACGGTGTGTTTGTCTGCAGCATTTCAATGCGCCCCGGGACTGACTGGATTGCTTCAAGCCCCTTGCATATTCCCTCGGAGTCGATGCCGAGCACCATAGCACAGGAAGCAGCAGCCATTGCATTATACACATTGAACATGCCTGTCATCGCAAGATGTACCGGAAAATCATGTGCACCATGGAGTGACATTTTGAAGTCCACGCCATTCTCAGAGATTTCAATGTCCCGTGCATAAAGATCTGAGTTGGCAGAAATACCATACGTCAGGAAAGGAACATTCAGTTCATTCCGGATTCCCTCGACCCAGTCATCATCCGCATTCAAGGCAGCATTGCGAACCTGGCCATTTGTAAGAAACGACTTTTTGGTTTCGAAATAGTGATCCATGGTCTGGAAATAATCCAGGTGATCCTGGCTGAAATTGGTAAAACAGCCCACATCAAATTCCATACCGTCAAGCCGGTGCATGTCAATGGCATGAGCGGAGACTTCCATGCCCACGACCTGAACTCCGCTGTCGAGCATATCTCGAAGCATTTTCTGCAGTTCAGCAGGATCCGGAGTAGTGAGATGACTGGCAACTTTTTTCGATCCGATGAGGGCACCGGTTGTTCCTATCAGTCCGCACTTATATCCTGCAGCCTCGCAGATTGACTTGAACATATAACTGGTCGTGGTCTTTCCTTTTGTTCCGGTAATGCCGCACATCTTCATCTGCCTGGAGGGCCATCCATAGAACGCAGCACAAATTCTTGCCATTGCAGCGCGTCCGTCCGAAACACGGATCTGAGGAACATCAAGAGGAAGATAGCGTTCCACCATCAGTGCGGCGCACCCATTGGCCACAGCTTCAGCTGCGTACTGGTGTGCATCGAAGCGAGCTCCTACGATGCAGAAAAAAATCCCATTCCTGCTCTTTTCCTTGCTGGATGAGACAACGCTTTCAATATCGGTATCCAAATTTCCTTGCGTATCGATCAGATACGGGAGACCTTCACATAGTGCACTGAGTTTCATATGTTTCCTCACAAATCTACATTCATCTGCTGCCTGTCTGTCGGCTCTGTGGAAGAACAATGGCGTCTGCTGGTGCCTTCAGCATCATTTTTTCCACGCCATTATCGGAAACAAGGCCCAGGTCAACAGCAGCATATCCCACAAACAGACTTGCTTCCGCTGCGTCGATGTCTTCGCGAAGCTTCATACATTTATTCTGCGTCTCGTTCACTCTGGACAGAATTTTCCTGTTCTGGATTTCCACTTTGATGACCTGCGCACGCCCCACAGCCAGGATGCTGACAAAGGCAACCAAAAGAAGCACAATCACCGTATAGGCAATTGTCGCACGAAGTCCTTCTTCTGTCCAGTGCCTTCTGACAGCGGCTTTCTGTGCCATGCGAGAATTGTTCCGCTGCTGCGTGCGTGTTTTGTGTTCATTCTGCTGATAGGTCCAGCGCATGTCCCCGCTGACGGACGGCGAAGCGATAGAAGAACGCATACGCTCTCTGGAAGTGCCTGCCTGTGCGGAGTATTGAATTCTGCCACCTGCATAAACCGTTCTTTTCCACAGTTGTTTTCTGAAAAGCCTCGGCTGGCGCTTGTTTGCCTCAAGCTGCATTTTCTATTCCTTCTTTCTTCGCAAAATCCTGTCTGAACCGCTGTCTGCGGTTTATTTTTTATGCATCTGTGCTTCAAGCTCTCCCATATGGTCGAGAATCTCCTGAAGTTTGGACTTGAATTTGGTCCGCTGCTCTGCAGCACGGCTCGCAGCGATGACACGAACATGGTCATTTGCGCCGGTCACTTCAAGATCCTTTTCCCCCAGCAGCAGTTCTTCTCGAACTTTGGGCGGGAGCAGAAGTCTGCCCTGTGCATCGCATTCCTGACCACGGAAAGACATCGCGTCAAACTGGTCCAGAAACATATTCAGCATCTGATCCAGAAAAGCCAGCTTCTGAAAGCCATCCCGCACCTTTGCCCACGCGGCCGCGGGATAAAGTGCCGCATATGAAAAATCCCTTGAAGGTGCGATATAGAACGTTTTTCCGAGCTCTTCCCGAAATGGCTGTGGGACAACAAGTCTGCCTTTCCCGTCCAGGGAATGGCTGTAGGACCCGATGAAGCACTTTTCATAATGCTCCAGATCAAGGCGGTCGTCGACGAACGATTTTTCGTTCGGCAAAGCATGCTCGTCCATCGTCTTCCACCTTTCCCCACTATTTCGATCATTTTTTGGGACGCAGTACCATTTTACACCACGTTGGATTCTTCTGCAAGTGGACTTAACGATCGAAAAAAGAGCCGTTTGAAAGGCAAAAACGGCTCTTTTTCTGTTCATTTTTTCTTTTTCAAGGCATATCTTGTGCATGCCCATTTTTCCGTGCCCATGATTTAGAAAAGCCTGGGACTGACCGTGTTTTTAAGCAGTCAGACCCAGGCTGAAAATTTTCTGATATTTTTTTGCGTTTTTCTTTTTTCGTCGGATGCAGAAACAATGGGAAAAAGTGGTAGGTAGTGTCAGTGGATTGAGACCGGCGATTTGTCTGATATTGTCTCGTCGTTTCCATCTTCGGACATCGGTATTTCCCTAAGACAAAAATCAGTCGAATCGCAGCTTGTCAGCATATAGGAGATTCCATGGCGTTCTCCCTCAAATCTCGCAGCAATCCCCTTGCCATGCAGATGCCCATACACAACATAATTAATTGGATATTTCTCCAGAATCTCCGTAAAACCAGTGTCCGGATTCTGCGGATACAGGGGCGGATAATGCATCATGACGATGATAGGCCGCCCGTTCGCCAGTTTTGCACCTTCTTGAAGAGACAGCTCCAGCCGGATACATTCCCGATGGTATATCTTTTCATCCTCCGGTGTGAGGTTTTCCCCGCAGCCGGGGCAGATCCATCCTCGTGTTCCGCACACAACGCATGACCCCAGGTCGAGTGCTGAATGCTGGATCACATACATATCCTGCGGAAGAGCTTCCTTCACCTTCGTCAGGGAAGACCACCAGTAGTCATGGTTGCCTTTCAGCAGTACTTTTTTTCCCGGCAGTTCAGCAATGTGCAGGAGATCCGGTATGGCATCCTCCATATACATAGCCCATGAGATATCACCCGGGACCAGAACAGCATCCTCTTTGCCAACCCGTACACGCCAGTCAGAAAATATTTTTTCTACATGGCCCTCCCAGTTGTTTCCGAAGATGTCCATGGATTTATCCGCTCCACCGGGCATATGCAGATCAGCGATCGCAAACAGCTTCATGCTTATGCATCCGTATCCATATTCTCGGAATCGTCCAGCTCGGCATCGCGTTCCTCATCTTCCCGTACACTTTCAAGACTCAGTGCGTCGCCCATTTCTCCGAAATCCTGGTCATCCTCACCGATGGGAAGGATTTCATCCATTTCCTGATCCTCTTCGTCCAGTTCGGATTCATTCTGGTTTTCATCCTTATCCCTGTTCTCCATCTCACGCAGGCAGTCTGCGCAGACGTCTTTTCCGGGAAGGGCAGGATTCTCATTACAGATCGAGCAGAGCTCTACTTCATCCCGGGGAGCGGTTCCACGGATTTCCTGCATACATACACTGCAGTAAGTCTCCTTGTCACTCATGTAATTCAGCTCACAGCGCGGGCAAAGAACGAATCCCATAATCCTCTTCCTCCATCGTGTTATCAATGCTTTCAGTCAAATGATCCTGATTGATCAGTTCAGACGTTTCTATGACGTGTGCAGATTATACTCATGCGCCTATCTATGTCAAGGACCTTTTTTTCCGTTGTTTTTTATGCGTTCTCTGCCTTCTCTTCTCCATCGAATTTCCCCTTTTCTGTCATGGAAAAATCGTATATAATGAAACCGAGAGGAGTGCGAGTAGCATGGCAAAGGAACGGATTGGCATTATGGGTGGCACTTTCAATCCTGTCCACCTCGGACACATCCGTATGGCGAAATACGCCATGCAGAGTGCAAACCTCGAGCACGTTCTGTTCATGCCTGATGGCACCCCTCCTCATAAAACGGACATTGCACCTGCTGAACACCGTTGGCGGATGGTCTGTGTTGCAACTTGTATGGAAAAAGGTCTGGTACCCAGTGAAATGGAACTCATCCGGGAAGGTACCACCTACACCATTGACACGCTTCATGCTCTTCACGATCAGTTTCCAAAGGCTGACTTCTATTATATTATCGGCGCTGATACGCTCATGGAACTGCACAAATGGAAAAATGCAGAACAGGTTTTTCCGCTGTGTACTTTTCTTGTTGCACCACGGATTCTTTCTGTTTCCTCGAGGGATTTCCTCGATGAGAAAAAGCGACTGACCTCCCTTGGTGCAAAGTTCATGAATATTGACATGCCGCTCTACGATATTTCAAGCAGCATGCTGCGCGATCAGCTGAAAACGGGGTCCGCTTCCCCTCTGTTTCCTGCCACACTGCAGGAGTACTGCGGCGCACTCGGTCTGTACGGTCTGCCTCGCCGGGTTTTACAGTCTGAAGAATGGTTTTCGCGTCTTTTCTCCATGCTCACAGTCAAACGTTTTTCGCATACCCTTGCTGTGGCCTATACAGCTAGAAATCTTGCCAGGAATCACCGTGTGGACCCGCTGAAAGCTGAAATCGCTGCATTGCTGCATGACTGTGCCAAATGTCTCCCGCTTTCTGAAATGCAGAGGATCTGTACGGAGCATGCACTGACCATGGATACCATGACTCTTTCCAGTGGCAATCTTCTCCATTCCATAGCCGGGGCATATCTTGCAGCGACTGATTATGGTGTGGAAGATCCTGATATTCTGCGTGCCATTTCCTGCCATACCACAGGAAAAGTCGGTATGACAAAACTCGATATGGTCGTTTTCCTGGCCGATAAGATTGAACCAACACGTGAAGATTATCCTTCCCTTCAGAAGGTCCGCATGCTTGCCCCTCTTTCTCTTGAAAGAGCAATGCTTGCATCCCTTGAAGGCACTGCTTCCTATGTAAAATCCGGCTCACGTCCTCTGCACCCTTCGAGCGTTCGCACGATGGAATGGTTGCGCACGCTTCCGGAAGTCCGTCCCTGATTCCTGTTACAGCAATGGTGATCATATTAAGAAGGAGGTTTCCCGAATGAATGACATGGAACTGACCCTGGAAATTGCCCGTACACTTGACGACAAGAAAGCGTTTGATCTTGTTGCCCTTGATGTACGTCACCTGACCGTGATCTGCGATTATATGGTCATTGCCAGCGGCCGCAACGCAAACAATGTACATGCCATGGCAGATGCTGTAGACGACCGTATGGCAGAACTCGGACTGGTTCTCCGCCGTTGCGAAGGGCAGAACGAAGCCAGGTGGGTCGTCATGGATTTCGGACGTATACTTGTTCATATCTTCAATCAGGAAGAAAGAAGATACTATCACCTCGAGCGTCTCTGGGATGACGGAACAAACCGACTCGATCTTTCACATATCACAGAAGAGAATTCGTAACATGCAGGCCGGTCCCCGGCCTTTTCCATTTCTTGCATTTTCCCATTCGCTGCAGTAGAATATGCCCGAAAAAAACATTTGAAGAGGGAATCATTATGCGACGTATTGTTTGCATCCTGACCGCAGCTGTCCTTACGTTCAGTCTGATCATCTGCGCTTCGGCTGTCTCCTATTCTGATCGTGCCCGATATTATCTCTATATTACGTCTAGTGACACGGCCATGTTCTCCCTTTCCTCCACCACGGACGAAAATGGGAACACCAGCAATGTTCTGACCAACATTGGAACACTTCCTGCCGGGACCCCTGTCAGCTCAGGTGAAGTCGTGGAAGAGGGTTACCGTAAAGTCGTTTATATGGATCAGAGTGCCTCGACCCACACGGTTGTCATCAGCAGTGATGTCATCCGCAGCAACTATGTCACTCTGGATTTCGGAGGAAGCGTCGGCAGCGTCCGCATTCCAAAGCCCGCTTCTGCCAATGCTTCCTTTATTAAAGATTATCTGAACTACCGTGGCATCTCCGTTTCTGAGAGCGATATCACTGCCGCACTAGAGGCGCATAACAGTTCTTCAACTCCCGCCCCTGTTTCCGACGGCCAGGTCGCTGAAAAGAACGATTCTTTTCCCACGGGAACCCCTGCTCCCGGAGAATCCAGTGCTTCCACCACACCGAAAAAAAGCACGAAAACAGCTGCCACACCCGCACCTGACAGAAAAGCGGTTGAAGCCAGCGACCTTGTATACCTAAACGACGGCGGGACCATGATCCCTGTGACCATTGCCGAGCTCGGACTTGCCCGTTCCACTGTCATTGCGGACGGCAGGGAATTGAAGGTCGCTACCGCATCCCTTGTCTGGGAAACCAATGCAAGCGGGAATGAACGTCTGGCTGTTGTGTATGCACCAAAATCCGGGAAAGCAAGCCTGCGCAAGACCAGTAAATCCAGCAGCCTTATTCTTGAAAAAGTCACAGCTGGAACCATTGTCCGTGTCTTTGATATTCAAAGCAAAATGACCGGGATTTACGTCGGAGACAAAGCGGGCTATATGTTGAATTCTGCCCTTAAGCTGACGGAACCTTACTCCACCTTTACGACCGGCCGTCTCTCCTATAAAGGCTCCCTGACCAATACGCACCGCATCAACCTTTATACGCAGGCAAAAGAGTCCAGCAGAAAAATCAAGGGAGTGCATGCCGGAGATGTCATCACGATTCTCAGCGACAACGGTTCGTGGACCGAACTGGATATGAGCGGATTCCACGGATATGTCCTTTCCAAGTATGTTACCCCAGATGAAACGCCCGAGCCCCTGAGCAGCCTGGATGATGTTCCCGCTGCATCAGAATCAGAAAATGAAGATGATCTCCTGATTGAAGAAGAAGTTGTCGGCGAGGAAGAATCCGGCGAGGAATAACTGCAGATATTTGAGCATATGAAAACGGCTGCCAGAGCAGCCGTTTTCATATGCTCAAATAAGACGAAGCAGAAGCATATACAGCATCGTTCCACCAACGATGGAAATCATCATATTCCTGCGTCTGACATGAAGAAGGACCGTCATCAGGCACGCTGCGAGTGCAGGGATCCATTCCTTCCCGGATCCGAATCGTACATCCTTCAGGCAGTATACGACCAACATGGCCATGGCTGCCCCAGGCAGCTGTCTCCCCATCCAAAGGACAAACTGAGGAATACTGCGGCCATTCCGGAAGATCAGAAAAGGAAGGGAACGAGTCAACAGGGTCATACCAACAGCAATCAGTATATACACCACCATCTGTCCGGGTGTCACGGTTTCCCCCTCCCTCGATCAATCCGATATTTTGCACCAAAGCTGAAAAGTATGAATGCCATAGAAGAAAGCAGGAAGCTTTCCTTTCCAAAAATCAGGAGGCTCCCAACTGTTGCAGCTGCACCAAGTGCCGAAGAAAACAGCGAATCCTTCAGCGTTGCTTTCCCCTTCCGCCATAAACCCACTGCATCCATGATCTGTTCTGTCAGAATAACAAGAAACAGGGCTGTCATGGAGAAGTCGATTCCTTCCAGATGCTCCATGGGCATAACAGAACCCAGCATTGCACCAAGCAGGGTTCCCGTAACCCAGTAAGTCTGATTCAGCACAGAGACCGCTGCATACCATAATTCCGTTGGAAGGTCTTGAGGAGGTCCCTGGCAGACAATCGAGTACGTTTCATCCGTCAGGGAGAACACCAGATATGGCCGAACCTTGCCTGTCTGGCTGTAAGCTTCCAGCATGGTCAGCCCATAAAAGAGGTGCCGCGCCTGAATCAGAAGACAGAGAAAAGCAAACGTTACCGGCGCAAAGGAAGAGCAGAGAGGTTCAATCATTGCAAACTGCAGAGATCCTCCGTACACAAATGTACTGATGAAAAAAACCAGAGCAGCACTGAATCCCCTGGCTTTCATTGCAATTCCATAGGCAACCCCCAGAAAAATATAGCCCGCAAGAACAGGCAGAGTAACCGGAAATGCACGCCGGAAAACCTGTGCTTTCTTCCGCATGCAGAAACACCACCTTCCTAAATGGAATGGTTATTCGGTTTGCGATCATATCAGACCCTGATGCTGGCCACAAGACTGTGCAGCACTGCTTTCTGTTTCTTTTATGTTTTCCATTCCTTTTTCTCTGTTCCGGCTGCCGGCAGATCTGCTATGTGACGAGTTTTCTTTGACGCTTTCTTGACAAGGGTGCAGGATACTTCTATAATCCCGACAAATGCCGCGCTTTTTTCGGCTTTGAAAGGTGGAGGAACGCATGAGTCCATTGGATGAACTGTTCGCCAGTAATGTTTTCAACGATTCCGTCATGCAGCAGCGATTGCCTAAGGATACTTACCGCACGCTGAAGAAGACGATTGATGAAGGACTTCAACTGGATCCCCAGATAGCCAATGTTGTTGCTCATGCAATGAAAGAATGGGCAATTGACAAAGGTGTAACCCATTATACCCACTGGTTCCAGCCTTTGACCGGAATTACCGCTGAAAAACATGATGCTTTCATTACCCCAACAGAAAACGGCCGCATGATTCAATCGTTCTCCGGTTCCGAACTGGTCCGCGGAGAACCTGATGCTTCCTCCTTTCCCTCCGGCGGTCTTCGTTCCACGTTTGAAGCCCGCGGCTATACAGCATGGGATCCGACCAGCTATGCATTTATCAAGGATGGCGTTCTCTGCATTCCCACTGCTTTCTGTTCCTATGGTGGCGAAGCGCTTGATCAGAAAACTCCGCTTCTTCGCTCCATGGAAGCTCTGTCACGTCAAGCTGTCCGTGTCCTGAAGCTGTTCGGCAGAGACGCAACACGTGTTCTTCCCACGGTCGGTCCTGAGCAGGAATATTTTCTTATCGACCGCGCTCTCTATGAAAAGCGCCAGGACCTCATCTTTACCGGACGCACCCTCTTTGGTGCAAAACCGCCCAAGGGTCAGGAACTGGATGATCATTATTTCGGAACAATCCGACCCCGCGTGCAGGCTTTTATGCGGGAGCTGAATGAAGAGCTCTGGAAGCTGGGAATCTATGCAAAAACAGAGCACAATGAGTGTGCTCCTGCTCAGCATGAGATGGCCCCCGTTTTTACCGTTTCCAATATTTCTGCAGACCACAACCAGCTGACCATGGAACTGATGAAGAGGGTTGCAGAAAGACACGGCCTCGTCTGCCTGCTCGCAGAAAAGCCCTTTGCCGGTGTCAATGGTTCAGGCAAGCATAATAACTGGTCCATGGTCACAAACACAGGATATAACCTGCTGAATCCCGGAAACTCTCCCTATGATTCAGCACAGTTTCTTCTTTTCCTGGTGGCTGTTATCCGTGCAGTGGATGAATATCAGGACCTTCTGCGCATTTCTGTAGCCTCCGCCGGAAACGATCATCGTCTCGGTGCAAATGAAGCCCCTCCAGCCATCGTTTCCATCTTTCTCGGGGACGAGCTGACGGAAATTCTTGAGTCTCTGGAGAAAGGTGTGGCCTACAAAGAGCATGGTGTTCAGGAACTTGCAGTCGGTGTGCACGTTCTCCCCCATTTTCCAAGAGATAATACGGACCGCAACCGTACATCGCCTTTTGCATTTACAGGCAATAAGTTTGAATTTCGTTCCCTTGGGGCATCTGCTTCCATATCGGAATGCAATGTGATGATCAACACGGCGGTTGCAGAGTCCCTGCGTCTGTATGCCGACGAACTGGATAAGGCCAGTGATTTTCAAACCACTCTACACGATCTGATTGTCAGAGAAATCAAAGCACACAAACGGATCATCTTTAACGGAAACGGTTATTCAGCATCATGGATCGAAGAAGCAAGAAAGCGCGGCTTGTCCAACCTTCCTGCTACAGCAGATGCCCTTCCGCATCTTCTTGATGAGAAAAACCTTGCTCTGTTTGAAACCCATCGGATCTTCAGCAGAACTGAAGTGCATTCCCGTTACGAAATCGCCCTTGAAACCTACAATAAGGCCATTCATATCGAGGCGGAAACAGCCCTCGCCATGGTGCGCCGCGAAATCCTTCCAGCCGTCATCCGTTATACAGGTGAGATTGCCAGGGCTGCCGCAAGTATCAAACAGTATTCCCCCGCTTTCAATACCATCCCGGAAGAAAAACTGCTGACCACGCTGACAGAGGAAACAAGTCATTTGTCAGAGGCGGTTGACCGTCTTCAGGTTGCGGTGTCCGATGACAAACATACCACCGATCTCCTTTCCCGGGCAATTTACCTGCGCAGCACGGTACTCCCCGCCATGGAACAGGTGCGCATCTATGCTGACACACTGGAAACCATGGTCGACCGCACATACTGGCCTTTCCCCACTTATGCAGATCTTCTATTTACAGTCTGAACAAAGTCTGAATCATTCCCTCCATATCGGAGGGTTTTTGTTTTCTTTATGTTTCTTTGCTTTTGTTTTCTTTATGTATCTTTGCTTTGTGTACGATTGACACGTCTCTTCTGTTTGATTACACTTTTGATCGTTCAATTGATATGTTTTCCGAGCCAAAAAAACGTAGGAGGTAAAATGAATATGAAAAAAATCCTTTCCCTTGTTTTGACTCTATGCATGTGTCTCGTCTGCTTTGCAGGTGCAGTTGCAGAAGACAAAACCTATCAGATCGGTGTACTTCAGCTCATCCAGCATGTTGCATTGGATGCTGCCACTGAAGGTTTCTGCAATGCGTTGACAGAAAAGCTTGGCGCCGAGCATGTCAACTTTGATATTCAGAATGCCTCCGGCGATTCCGCCAACTGCACAACCATTGCCAATGGTTTTGTCGCCGCCCAGGTCGATCTGATCATGGCCAATGCAACACCTGCTCTTCAGGCCTGTGCTGCTGCAACCATTGACATCCCGGTTCTTGGCACTTCAGTCACCGACTATGCCACTGCTCTTGACATTGACAACTGGAATGGTTCAACCGGGCTGAACATCTCAGGCACCTGCGATCTTGCCCCCATGCAGGGTCAGGCCGATATGCTCCACGAATTGTTCCCTGATGCCGCCAAGGTTGGTCTCCTATACTGCTCTGCCGAACCGAATTCTCTGTATCAGGTGAATGTGATTACGGAATGCCTTTCCGCTTACGGCTATGAATGCAAACCTTTTGCATTCGCCGATTCCAATGATCTCGCTTCCGTTACCCAGAATGCATGTGATGAATGCGATGTGCTCTATGTGCCCACCGACAATACCGCCGCTTCCTATACAGAAACCATTGCCAATGTCACCATTCCTGCCGGAAAGCCCGTAATCGCCGGTGAAGAAGGCATCTGCAAAGGATGTGGTGTCGCAACACTTTCGATTTCCTACTATGATCTTGGCTATGCAACCGGTCTGATGGCCTATGAAGTTCTTGTCAATGGTGCTGATATCAGCACACTTCCGGTCGAAACCGCACCAAACGCCGTCAAAGAATACAATGCTGACATGTGTGCCCTCCTTGGCATTGTGGTGCCCGAAGACTATGTGGCCATTCAGTAATCTTTGATTTCTAACGGCATGCGGAGCCATAAGCTGGTCTTATGGCTCCCTTGTCTGTTTATACCCCATGCCGCTTTATGCGTAACTGAAGGAGGCTTACCTTGGAATTTGTCAAACTATTTAATGCTTTTCCGGGTGCTGTGTCCCAGGGGCTTGCTTGGGGACTGATGGCGATTGGCGTTTATATCACGTATCGGATCCTGGATGTTGCTGATCTGACCGTAGACGGTTCAATGGCCACCGGCGGCGCGGTCGCTGCAGTGATGATCACCTCCGGCGTCAACCCGTGGATTGCTGTTCTTTGTGCCTTTCTGGTAGGTCTTCTTGCAGGACTTCTCACGGGAATGTTTCATACAATGATGGGAATACCCGCCATTCTGGCCGGTATTCTTACTCAGCTTGCACTTTATTCCATCAATCTGCGTATCATGGGCGGCAAGGCAAACACAGCTGTCAATGTCAGTAAGTATTACGTCCTTGTTTCCTCCAGAAATGTGCGCGCGCTGTCTTTTCAGAACCCCATCTGTCTGCTGCTGATCATTACAGCCGTGCTGATTCTTATTCTGCACTTCTTTTTCGGAACGGAATATGGCTGCGCACTGCGGGCGACAGGTGCAAATCAGAACATGGCCCGCGCCCAAGGGATTAATACCCGTTTCGGAACCGTCGTAGGACTCATGATTTCCAACGGCATCGTTTCCTTTTCCGGCGCTTTGCTGACACAGTATCAAGGATTTGCCGATGTTCAGATGGCCAGAGGCGCCATTGTCATCGGCCTTGCAGCGGTCATTATCGGTGAAGTTGTATTCGGAAAGCTGTTCCGCTCGTTCTGGGGAAAACTGATCTGCGTTTCCCTGGGTGCTGTCATTTATTATCTTGTCATGCAGGTCGTTCTCTGGCTTGGACTGAACACCAATGACCTGAAAATGCTCACTGCCCTCGTAGTTGCTGTTTTCCTTGCCGTTCCCTACTGGAAAGGACTTGCAACACAGAAGAAGATCAGAAAGAGGGGTGTGTAACGTGCTGGATATCAATCAGATTGCAAAAACATTCAATCCAGGCACTATTACCGAAAAGGTTGCACTCAACGGGGCTGATCTGCATCTTCAAGAGGGGGATTTCGTCACCGTCATTGGCGGTAACGGTGCTGGAAAGTCTACGCTGCTCAACGCCATCGCAGGGGTATTTCCTGTTGACCGCGGCAGCATCGTAATCGATGGCAGCGATGTGACCTCGCTTCCCGAATATAAACGTGCTGCTTTTCTTGGACGGGTTTTTCAGGATCCCATGACAGGAACCGCGGCGACCATGACCATCGAAGAGAACATGGCCCTTGCAAAGCGCAGAGGGGAAAAACGCAGTCCTTTCAGGTGGGGAATCACTTCAAAAGAAAAGAAACTGTACCGTGATGAACTCGCCAGGCTCGGATTGGGACTTGAAGACCGCATGAGTGCACGCGTCGGACTCCTCTCCGGTGGCCAGAGACAGGCACTCACCCTGCTTATGGCCACTCTGAAAAAGCCAAAGTTGCTGCTCCTTGATGAACACACTGCTGCTCTTGATCCCAAAACCGCAACGAAGGTACTTCATCTGACACGTGACTTGGTCCGGGATTCTCATCTGACGGCGCTGATGGTCACCCATAATATGAAAGATGCACTCCAGTACGGCAGCCGTATCATCATGATGCACGAAGGCAAAATTATCGTGGATGTCAACCGTGAGACAAAATCGACGCTTCGCGTTGAAGATCTGTTGGCTATGTTTGAGCATACTTCCGGTGCTGCGCTTGACAACGACCGCATGTTGCTTGGATAAGAACCTGAAGAAAAAAAGAGCGGACATCGCTCTTTTTTTCATTCTCTGTATTTACCTGTTTATCCCTTCTGATTCAGCAGTTGCCTGAGACTGCCAACCTTTTTCCCATCCAATGTCTGATCTTCATCCGCATACAGCATCGACTGGAGAATCGCCTCCTCTGCCGCCTCTCCCGCAGCCCTAAAGGCATTATTCAGTTGGGCTTCTTCCAGCACGGAGCAGGAATATACATGGGGACTTATTTGTACAGGTCTTGATGTCGTAAATCCGATCATCACTTCGCCGCTCCCATGACCAATATACGAACCCAGGCGTGCCATTCCGACGCTCGTCCGTTTGATCACGCGCTTCAGCTGTCGTGATGAAAGTGGAAGATCGGTGGCCACAATCAGGATAATGGAGCCCTGATCCGTTTCCTGGGTATCAGCGGGGATTTCCGCAATACGCAGATCCCTGGATGAACCATAGTTGGACTGCACAAGCACGCCAAGTGTATAGGTTACTCCATCAATAACCATGATTCTCGACGATGAGCCAATTCCACCCTTCAGTCCATAACAGACTGTGCCACGTCCCGCCCCGACTGCTCCCTGAGCAAAATCGGCAGAAGCAGAAGTGATGGCTTCCAGTACCTCTTTTTCTCCAATCGCCCTTTTCTGAATGCAGTTGATGCCGCCATCATTGCATTCGCATACAACAGGATTCACACTCCGGACAATTACACCTTCCCGGTAGGAGCGATCAATGATATAGCTTACCACAGCATTGTGTACAAGCCCAACATTTAGAGTATTGGTCAGGGCAATCGGTGTTTCCAGCGTTCCCAGCTCATCGATCTGTATCAGACCGGTTGTTTTCCCAAAGCCATTCAGTACAAAAGACGCTGCTGTCAGTTTATGCGTGAACGGATTATCCGGGCATGGCATGACCACCGTTACACCTGTATGGTTATCCCCGCGGTCTACCGTACAATGTCCTACTGTGACGCCTGGAACATCTGTGATCAGATTTCTTGGACCATGTCTCATTTCACCAATCTGCATTTTTCTCTCTCCTGTCTATTGATGTTATGCAGGATTTTTTCTTTGTCTGTCAAAATTCAAACCCAGCTTGATTGGAGGGGAAAGCATGGAAAAACCACGCATTATGATTACACCAGCACTCAGCGATAATCAGAACAGTCTTCTGATCAACCGAGGCTATTACGATTCTGTTCTCCGTGCAGGAGGTATTCCCATCCTGCTGCCACTTACTGATGATCATGCAGTTCTTGACATGTATCTTGCTTCAGCTGATGGCGTTCTTTTCAGCGGGGGGCCCGATGTGCATCCTTCGCTTTACGGCGAACCGGTTCATCCACAGTGCGGCAAAATCAATGAACTGCGTGATACCATGGAACTGTATCTCTTTCGCCGCCTTTTTTCAGATTCGTATAAGCCTGTTTTCTGCATCTGTCGTGGCATTCAAATCCTCAATGTAGCGTTGGGCGGAAAACTGCTCCAGGATATTCCATCCGAGTTTGACAAGTTTGTTTTCAGTCACAGCCAGCCCGAGCATGAGCGCGAACATGCCCATCGTGTGGACGTTAAGGAAGGCACATTGCTTTCAAAGATTGTCCAGTCTGCTGCTCTTTCTGTCAATTCGCTCCATCACCAAGCAATTCTTCAACTCGCTCCTGGGTTGCGGGTCTGCGGCCTATCGGAAGATGGACTTATAGAAGCCGTAGATTATCCGGGCCATCCATTTTGTCTGGGTGTACAATGGCATCCAGAGCGTCTGGCTGCACATGATGCCAGGAGCCAGAAACTGTTTGATGCAT
>ONVN01000311.1 GCA_900321295.1 uncultured Eubacteriales bacterium | reverse complement strand
GGCGGGAGACAAAGTATGCCGCCCTATAGAGCGGCAGTAAGTCAGAGAACTAAAAGCATCGAATTATGACCATAGGCGTGATGAAATCAGGTTACGTGAACATTGAAAAGATGTAAGGCTTAGAATACCTCGCCTTTTGTGGTCGGCAGATAATCTTTCTGTACACAAAGAATATAGGATGCAGCACCGTTCTTCTTCAAATAAGGTTTCACATAAACGGAAAGTGTTACAGGTGACGAAATGTCATAATACGAAGACGGAGCAAAATCATCGACGAAATATCGATGTTCATGTTCATCCATGATTGTGTATGTTACTATTTCAGTATTCATATTGTTTCTTGTTGAGACATAACGTCGGGTACGGTTGGTTATAGTCCCCGAAATATATAAACCAGGGACAGGATCAGATATATCATTAACATCCATTTTTCTTCGAGGTGCCATGTGAAATGTCTCCTTTCATGCTTTCTTTGGTTGCTAAGAAACTATTATAAAGATCGCGATAACCACTCTGGTTCTCGGTAAACTCCTTGACAAGCGTATAAAACTTAGGGCCAAGGCCTTTACAACCGCGTAGCTCACAAGCCAGAAACGAATGCACGAGAGCTTTTGTATCTACTATATCGATGGACTTGAGTAAAGGAATATATCTTCGAAATCCTGAATTGATCAAAGCTAGTTCATCCAGTGTAATATTCAGGACTGGAATTTCTTTTGTAAGTTGGTATTTTTCATACGAAAAAGGCTCTGCGTTTAAATGCATATGATAAAGGGCGGTAGAAAGTCTTCTTGCAACAGCGTTAGTAGCCTTTTTCCATTTTCCAGTTTGCTGATATATACGATACCCCCAGCGACCAAAATGCTCATTATGGAATCCGATAATAACGCTGGCTGATATGCATAACGAAGTATGAAGTTGTTTGTTTCCCTTTCGTTTCTTGGTACTGGTTACATGCTGAGCGCTGATTTTTAAACTCGGATCCAGACTGCAATAGGCAGCAATGGCTTTTGCATTTGGGAACCGAGTCGGATCCATAATGTTGGCCAACCAGGTAATAGCGGTACGTTCGCCAATGCCAGGTGCAGTCATCAAAAGTGGTATCAGCTCTTTTCCAATGATGCTTTTTCCATCTCGAATCGGCCAGCTCATGGCGAACGCCAAGTCATGAATTTTCTTGTTGTATTCTGATATCAGCAACATGAATTCATCATATTGATGGTATTCTTCAGCGATGACCATACGTGTGCTGGCAGGAATCCGGTCAGGCGGAATGTCAGTCGAACAAGGCTTTGGATCATCGGATATCAAATTCTCAACAAAAGCTCGAACCTGAGGATCTTTTACGACACTTCCATCACGGCCAGCGGTGAATCCGAATTTCAAAATTGTAGAATTAATTCGATTTCCAATTCTGGTCGCGGCGCGTGAGTAATAATCACGTTGGTTAATCAGAACCCGAAGATCCTGTATATCTGTGGACACAACAAAGAATGGACGCCATATTCCAGTGAAATCATGAATAGCCAATAGCCGTGCATCCAGTTTATCTGTTTTTCGTTTTGTTGCGCCAGCAATGGACGGATTTACAACACAGGGGTTTCCTTCCCATGCAAGCAATACAGGAAAATGGTAAGTGGATGTAGATTCAATGCAGTAATGCAGTGGCTCTGAAAGATGAACAGGTGGATCAGCATATTCTTGTAAAATATGGATCACCCAAGTGTGAGCACGCACAATGTCAGCCCATGTGGTATCGGCTTCAAGACAATATTCAAAGTATTTTGATCCGCGTTTTACAAGGACATTGATTTCAAGAAATTTGCTATGGCAATCAATACCAACACCATACTCTTTGGTTGGTGTTACCTCGATACCATTATCAGGTGAAGAAAGTAAAGAAATAGCTTTATGTATATTGATTTCCGTCGAATTACGAGTGGAAGAAGAAGTGGGTGATGAAACAGACACAAACGTATTGGTTTCTTGAATCATGCAGATCCTTCCTTTTTCTCGAATTATGACATCTTGTTTGCGGACATCATCTTGTCACTCTGCTGTGAAACAATGCATTGCGCATGATCTTTCTACTTCCCGTCTATTTCATTAGCCATTTGACTATTAAAAAAGCAAATGATACCATGAAAAAAGGCGGTAAGAGAAGACAAAACTCCTCAAGGTGCTAGATGCGACATGACTCAACCCGCAAAATACCGCCGGCCCAGTCTCCCGCAGAATGCTTTATGTATTAAGGAATAAAACGGGCTCTTGGTATTCATAATAGCACATAAATAGCTAATGTCAATAGCCATAATGAGAAAGCAGGAGAAAACATGAGAAACACAGAGAGACCAGTTACCGATGATCCTGTATTGGGAAGGATACTGACCACTATGGAGAAAAAAGGTGTAAATCAACAAGACGTCACAAGACATCTTGGTTTAGGTAACGGGGCATTTACGAGATGGAAATACAACAATGGAAAATCATATTTACAATATCTGACCAGAATTGCAGATTACCTGGGTGTCTCAAGAGATTATCTTTTATTAGGAAAAGAAGAGATTGTTGAAAATGAAAAGCTTTCAAAAAATGAACAGAAACTCTTGGAAACATTCAGAAACTTAAAGAAAATTGAACAAGATATGTTTTTACGTCTACTGATAGGATTCATATCAACTTCAAATCCGTAAAAAGTGCTTTTAGTGAGGAG
>ONVN01000271.1 GCA_900321295.1 uncultured Eubacteriales bacterium | reverse complement strand
TTCCTTTCTATCTTAAGCCTGCTGTGCAGGACGTTTCTTTTTTCTGCCCGGCTCTCATCGGCCAGGCACTTATTGATACGCACAAACCGGAAGGATGGCAGTCCTCAGAGAAAAAAGATTTTTTCGTTTTTTCGTCTTTTTTGCCAAAGTAAATGCAACACAGATGTTGCCCGTTGCAGGATGAAAAGGTATCCTGTAAAATGACGTGAACAGATCAGGAAGCATCTGCTTCCCATGAAGAAAAGAGACATCATGATATGCTGCTGGATGAACTGATTGAGGGAACCAGAAAACATGTCGTCAGAAGACTGTGGGTCATCTCAGACCTTCAGCAGAAATATCCTGACCGCGCGACAAAATGCATGACCACCGCGGTTTCGGATTTTCTCACGCTCTCCCTTCCTGTGGATGCTGTCTGCTATCTGGGAGATGCGACGGAGGGCAATGATCCGGATTACATCCGGCAGATGACGGAAATGCAGCAGAGGGAGCTCGCCAAAATCGATGCTCCCATCTATTACACCGTGGGGAATCATGATTTTGACTATTTCCGCGCCTATCATGCAGAGCTGGGCCGTATGTGCCTTCCTTTTGTGGAATATGTGCGCAAGTTTCCCCAGTGGCATCTGCCGGAGCAGGTTTCGGAGCTGGCCTATCGTGTGGACTTCGGTGCATTTGCCGCGTATTTCCTGACCGATCATGCGGATCCGGAGGGCAGATGGTTTGTCAGCCATGGAAAAGTCCACGGGGAGGAGGAAGCCTATCCCTACACGCCGGAAGACTACCGCAGGCTTGCGGACCAGATGGCAGAGGAAGGAAAGCCTGTCATCACGTTTTCGCATTATTCCTTTGCCGGTGGAAACCGTGCAGCCGCTCTGTTCGACCGTCTCCTTCCGCTTCCGGATAATCTGCGCATCCATTTTTACGGGCATGCACATATCGGCGATCATGTGTGGGCAGGGAAGGACTGCCACCGGAAGATCGCCTGCGTTGACGGGCAGCCGATCATGCAGGTCGATGTGGCCTCCCTGGAAAGCGGCCGGGGATCTGCCATCCGTTCCGTTGTTCTGGAATGGTATGACACCCATGAAATCGGAATCCTCTTTCGAAACCATTCCCTGCATTGCTGGGATGATCTGCTCATCAACCGGGAAGGCGACGGGGCAAGGGTGGAGCCCTACAGAAACTGAAACCCATGCGAAAACCCCTCCGGCGGCAAGCTGCTGTAAGTACCACCGGAGGGGTTGATTGTTTTCTTATGAATTATTACAGTTGAATGTAGAGGTAATCGCCTCTGCGGATCAGGTTCGGATTGACAATCTTTGGATTCCAGCGGACGATCTGACGATAGTCCTTGATGCCGAACTTGCGGGCGATGCGGATGAGTGTGTCGCGGGGCTGGATCTGGTAGATGAAGAATCCTGCCTTTTCAGCGGGCTTCGTGAACTTTCCGCCTGCTGCGCCGGCCAGCTCGTCCTGGCTGAGTTCTTCGCCGAACTCAATGTTTCCGATATCCATCATATTTTCAGTCATGTTCTTATCCTCCTGCTGTTCACAGTTCCTATTACAGTTTGATGTAGAGATAATCACCGGTGCGGATGAGCCGCGGATTGGTGATCTTGGGGTTCCACTTGAGGATTTCCTTGTAGCTTTTGATGCCGTACTTTTTGGCAATACGGATCAGGGAGTCACGTGCGGTAATCTTGTGGATGAAGAAGCCTTTCTTTTCAGCGGGCCTTCTGAAAGCGCCGCCAGCGATCTGGTTCATTTCGTCGAGACCCAGTTCAGTACCGAATCCCATAGTCATCATAGTTTCCGTCATTTTCATATCCTCCTGCTCTTTGAGCGGTCAATTTTTTATTTAGGGGAAGCAACTGGCTTCCAAGTATTGATACGCGGTTCGTTCCGCAGTGTCAGTTGTCGTTGAATTTTTTTTCTGGGGTTCCAGGGCTCAGACCCTGACGTAGAGGTAGTCACCGGTGCGGATGAGCCGCGGGTTGGTGATCTTGGGATTCCACTTGAGAATCTTCTTGTAGCTTGAAATGCCAAACTTGTTGGCGATGCGGATCAGGGTGTCATGGGCCTTGATCTGATAGATGCGGAAACCTTTTTTCGCGCGGGGCTTTCTGAAAGCACCACCGACGATGTCGTTCATTTCGTCCAGCCCAAGTTCCAGGGCGTTCATGTTCATTTCAGTCATAGTCTTTATCCTCCTGCCGCTGTGCGGCATCATTTCTTATTTTCTTTCGGAAGCATCCCGCTTCCAGGTATTGATA
>ONVN01000004.1 GCA_900321295.1 uncultured Eubacteriales bacterium | reverse complement strand
TGCTTTCAACATGACCATCGATCCTTCCATGTATGATGACTATTCTGCATACTACATCAAGGACTTCGCAGACATTTGCTGGCTGAACAAGTAATCGAATCAGTCTGTCACTGCATCCGGCGGCGAGGCGCCGCCGGATGTATTTGTTCTTTGAGCCACCAGAATCCCCGGGTCATGTCTTCTGCAGCGCCAGGGGATTCTGTTGCAATATTTCCCTTTGAAGGAGTATCCCCATGGCAAGATATATAGCAAAAAGGTTGGTCTACATGATTCTCGTTTTCTTTTTGCTGACATTCATACTGTTCTCACTGTATCAGTTGATGCCGGCAAACCGTGCTTACACGGATGCAAGAAACGAAATACAGACCATGAAAAGGCTCTCAGCGGAAGAGAAAGCCACCAAGTTCGATGAACTCTACTTAAAGTATCAGCGTCTGTATGGTACCGATACGGATAACACCATCATCCTTTATCTGCGGTGGCTTGGCCTCTATCCTTTTTATGATGGGCGCTATTCCGGCATTTTCGAGGGAAATTTTGGTTTTTCATATGATTATAATCTCCCTGTTGTGGATGTCGTACCGGTACACATGCGCAATTCCTTCCTGATCGGCATCATCACAGAACTCGCCGTGTTGGGCATCACGATTCCTCTGGGTATCAAATGCGCCGTGAAAAAGAACACTCGATTTGACCGATTCACCCAGTTTTTTACGCTCATCGGTTTCTCCACCCCGAGTTTCATTATTTACATCATCTTTATTGTGTTCTTCTGCTCCATTTTGGGATGGTTCCCTGTCAGTGGCATGAAAACGCCTGGTGCAAACTACACCGGCCTTCGGAATGCACTGGATGTGCTCCATCACGTCGCCCTGCCGACCATCTGCCTTACCTTTGGTTCCCTGGCTTCCATTACGCGCATTGCCCGTGCCTCCATGATTGATGCTTTGAATCTGGACTGCATCCGCACCGCACGTGCCAAGGGATTGTCTGAAAAAGTCGTCATTTACAGCCACGCCTGGCGCAACGCACTTGTTCCCATGGTTTCCATCATTGTCGGTGGTTTCTTCAACACGATCAGCGGTGCTATGATTCTTGAAACAATGTTTGGATTCAAAGGAATGGGACTTCTGTTTCTCAATGCTACGCGTACAGCTGACTATGATATGATCATGTTCCTTGAGGTTATATATACTTTCTTGGGTCTTTTCTCCAACCTGGTCATCGACCTTTGCTACGGCCTCGTTGATCCGCGCGTTCGTATCAGCAAGTAAAAAGGAGGGGCGAAAAAATTGAAACATAAAGAAAACGTTTTCCGTACCCTGGCGCGCTGGTTCGTTCGCTGGATTTTCGGTCTGAAGTATGAGGAAAAGTGGTTCGGACTGAAAAAGGAAGAGCCAAAGGAGATCAAGTTCAAAGACGGTGTTCCCGATGACTCTGAACTGATTGTCAGCCCGGGCCGTCAGATTTTCAACCGTTTTATTGAACGGAAGTTTGCCGTTTTTTCGGTTTTTGTCGTGCTGGTCATGTTCGCGGTTGTGTTTATTGCCCCGCATTTCATGACAAAGTATTATGATGCCTTCACCGAAACAACGCAGAAGGATCTCCCGCCCACCATGGATTTCATGAATGTTCCCTCTGAACTGGCAGGGAATATCAAAATGATCGACAGCTATTCCAGCTTTTCTGTCGGCTTGTCCAATGATGGCAAAGTCTATGTGTGGGGCATCGGCTCTATCGGTGCAACCGGAATCGATATCAAGCAGATTCCCGAAGAAGTCAAAAATGCGAAAATTGCTTTCGTTGCTGCCGGTCAGGACCACATCATTGCCATCGGCGAAGACGGTAAGTTCTATGGCTGGGGCAGTAACCGTTTTGGTCAGTACGCCGTAACGGATACGATCCGCAACAATCCGAATCTTGAGCCTGTTCCGGATGTCGTCCTCAACGGTGAAATCGATGTTGTTCATATCAAAAGAGTTACCTGCGGATATCAGGCATCTGCTATTCTGATGGACGACGGCACACTCTATATCTGGGGCAACAAGCAGACCTATGCCAATCTGGACAAGTTTATCGGCAAGACAAATATTGTTGACGTCGATTTCACGCTCAGCTATGTGGTTGGTCTGGACCAGAAGCAGACTTCCGTCTATACCGGCACAAAAGGTCTTTTTGCCAAAGCAAAGACAAAGATCAACACAAGCGAAACGACTTCCATGTCCAAATTCCTCGATGGAAGAAAAATCAATGAAATCCGCGCCACCTCAAGCAGTGTCTGTCTGCTCCTGGATGACGGTTCCATCGCTCTGACCGGCGATTTCCAGTCCGATGTCGTCGATGTCCCTCAGCTGGAAGATGGTGAGTACTTTACCGACATTGAAGCCGGCACCTATCATTTTTCCGGTCTGACCAATCTGGGTCATGTCTATTCCTTTGGCGGAGATCATTATCGTCAGGCTGAAAACCCCGATGTCAATGGAGCCAAGAAGCTCTTTGCCGGTGCTTTCCAGAGCTATGCTGTGGATGGGAACGGCAAACTCCTGAACAAATGGGGACTGAAGGGATATCTGTTTGGTACTGATGACCGTGGTGCAAATATTGCTGAACGTGTTGTCGCCGGCGGCCGGATTACCATGACGGTTGGTGCCATTGCCGTTATCATTGAAATCCTGATCGGTGTCAGCATCGGCCTTCTCGCCGGCTTCCTCGGTGGTTGGGTTGATATTTTCCTTATGCGTGTTGCTGAGGTGTTCAGCTCCATCCCCCTTTATCCGTTCATGCTGATCCTGACTTCCCTGCTCGCACAGGTTTCTCTGACAACCGACCAGCGGCTGTACATGATCATGGTCATCCTCGGTATCCTGGGTTGGCCCGGTTTTGCCTATATCACCCGTGCCCAGGTGCTGGTCGCCCGTGAAAGCGAATATGTCACTGCAGCCCAGGCCATGGGTGTCAAAACCAGCCGTATCGCTTTCAAGCATATTCTGCCCAACATTGTCTCGGTTATCCTTGTCAACATGACCCTGAGCTTTGCTGCCTCCATGCAGACAGAAACATCCCTTTCCTTCCTGGGCTTTGGTGTCAATTATCCGCAGCCCAGCTGGGGCAATATGCTGTCACGCGCCAGCAACGCCGTTGCCGCCAAGAATTTCTGGTGGCAGTGGGTCTTCACTTCTGGGATTCTGATTATGACAACCGTCTGTATCAACACGATTGGTGATACACTGCGCGATGTTATGGATCCCAAGTCTTCAAACGATAAGTAAGGAGGGACTGAAGTTATGCCGTTATTGGAAGTGAAAAACCTTCATACCTTCTTTACTACAAAAAAGGGTATCGTTAAGGCAGTCAATGATGTGTCCTATTCTCTTGATGCCGGCAAAACCATCGGTATCGTCGGAGAGAGCGGTTCCGGAAAGTCCGTATCGGCCATGAGTATCCTTCAGCTGCTCGACGGCAACGGATACATTGACAGCGGCGAAATTCTGCTGAACGGACGTGATCTGACCAAAATTTCCACAAAGGAAATGTGTCAGATCCGAGGAAATGATATCTCGGTCATTTTCCAGGAACCCATGACCAGTCTGAACCCTGTTTTTTCTGTCGACCGGCAGCTGTCTGAGCCTTTCATGATTCACCAGGGGCTGGACAAAAAAGAGGCGCACAAGGAAGCTTTGAAAATGCTGTATGATGTACAGATTCCGAACCCGGAAGTTGTCATCAAGCAGTATCCGCATCAGCTTTCCGGTGGTATGCGTCAGCGTGTTATGATTGCAATGGCTCTTGCCTGCAAACCCAAGATTCTGATTGCTGACGAACCGACCACCGCTCTGGATGTAACCATTCAGGCACAGATTCTCAAGCTGATGAATGACCTGAAGAAAACGACCGGGACCGCCATTATCTTCATTACGCACGACTTGGGCGTCATTAATGAAATGGCAGACGATGTGGCAGTCATGTACTGCGGACAGGTCGTCGAGCAGGCCCCCGCAAAGGTTATTTTCCAGGATTGCAAATCCAGCCATCCCTATACCGAAGGCTTGATGCTTTCTATCCCCCGCCTTGAAATCGAGCATGATCGTCTGGAACCCATTCCCGGCGTCGTGCCGCATCCTCTTGCTCTTCCGAAGGGATGCAAATTCGGTCCGCGCTGCAAATACTGTACCAAGAAATGCATTGAGCAAGAGCCTCCGCTGACAAAGATCAGCGATGACCAGTCCATTCGGTGCTTCTATCCCAATAAGGAGGAACGGAATAGTGCAGAACACAAAAAAATTACTGTCCATTACTAATCTCAAAAAGTACTTTCCGGTCGCTAAATCCTCCATTTTCCAGAAAAACAAACTCTATGTCCGTGCAAATGAAGATATCACAATCGATATCTATGAAGGCGAAACCCTGGGCGTTGTCGGCGAGTCCGGTTGCGGAAAATCCACGCTTGGCCGTGTCCTCCTGCAGCTCTATCCCCAGACGGCAGGCTGCACACTGTATTACGGCGTAACGCTGGATGAACTCACACCAAGCTATGTCCGTGATACGCTCAGGAAAGAGAAAAAATATCGTGCAAAGCTTGCAAAAGCCTCTGCAAAAGCCCGTGACCTGGAAAAGAAAGTCGAGGCAGCCGGCGGCGAAGATGGTGCGGATTTCTATCTGCTTCAGGAATGCAATATTGCCCAGTGTGATGAACAGACCCATCTGAGCAACATCACCAAGATTCTTGGCGGTTTCTTTGTGAAGGATGACCCTCAGGGTATTTCCCTGCTTACTTCCATCTATCAGGAAAACAAAAAATGCAACCGCCTGCTGAGTCTCCGGAAAAAGCATCAGGTGAATTATGATCACTTCAGTCACGAGGTCGAAAATGGGGATGCCCGTCAAAAAGCTTCTATGACAAGGAAACGTGATCAGGAACAAGCTGCTCTTGCGCATATCGATTCTCAGGTCAGTGAGCTGAGAGAGAAAATCGCCGGACTTCAGAATGATCTGGATGCTGTAAAAGCAAAATACAAGGATGATCCTGATTTTGCCAAGTATGAAGCCATGCTGGACAATGGCGTTGACCTGGCGCGTCTGACAGTCTCCGAAATGCGCGATCTCCGCAAAAACCTTCAGATTATTTTCCAGGATCCCTATTCCAGTCTGAATCCTCGCTTTACAGTTGGTCAGATCATTGAGGAAGGCCTGGTAACGCACCACTTCTTCAAGCATGGTTCAGCCAAGATGCGTGCATATATCGTCGATACCATGGAAAAATGCGGCCTGCAGGAATACATGCTGCATCGTTATCCGCATCAGTTTTCCGGTGGTCAGCGCCAACGCATTTGCATTGCCCGCGCTCTTGCTGTACAGCCCAAGTTTGTTGTTTGCGATGAATGTGTTTCTGCTCTGGATGTTTCCATTCAGTCCCAGATCATTAACCTGCTCCAGGATCTGAAGGAAAAGCAACATCTGACCTACATGTTCATTTCGCACGACCTTTCTGTTGTGAAATTTATCTCTGACCGTATCGCAGTCATGTATTTGGGCAGCATCGTGGAACTCGCTGATAAAAACACCATTTTCAACGATCCCCGCCATCCTTATACGGTTGCCCTGCTGTCCTCCATTCCGACGACAGATCCGGATTCTGCAGACAAGGAACGCATCATTCTTGAAGGCAATATTCCCAGCCCCGTCAATCCGCCCTCAGGCTGCAAATTCTGTACACGCTGCTACATGGCCACTGAAAAATGCCATCGTGTAACTCCTCCCTTGGTCGAGATTGAACCGAATCATTTCTGTGCCTGCCATTATCCGGAACGGAAGATCGACGAAAACAAGAATTATCTGTTTGATGTCAAGACCACCAAAACGGAGGCATAAAGATGAGACCATCCGAAGAGCATCGCCAGGACCTCCTGGACAAGGACGAACCCGACCTTGACAGAAAGGACTCTATTGCCCTATGGCTTTCCGGAATGTTGACGATCGGTCTGCCATGTCTTCTCATGATTCTTCTGATTGTCGGGGTGACAATGCTTCTGTTTGGTCACTGAATTGAAAAACAGCTGCACTCAAAAAGTGCAGTTGTTTTTGTTTCAGAAAACAGCAGATCTTGCTGTCCAAGCCTGTATCCAGACATGAAAAAGCGAACCACAAGATATGCTGCTTTGCTGTCTCCCTTTCATCTATACCTGCCCTGCGTTTTTTGATCTTCTTTGATCTTCCTCTTGTAACCCTTGACAAGGCGTGCTATAATCCGCGATGGACCCGGTGAAACCGTGTTCATAGTATAAGGAGAGACTACCATGGTGAAAATCAATGTTGTTTCAGGTTTCCTTGGTGCGGGCAAAACCACACTAATTAAAAAGCTTCTCACGGGGAAACTCCGCGAAGAGAAAGTTATTCTGCTTGAAAATGAATATGGTGAAGTCGGCGTAGACGGCAGCTTTATGAAAGACGCCGGCATCACGGTGACTGAGCTGAATTCCGGCTGCATCTGCTGCACACTGGCCGGTGACTTCCAGAAGTCCATTGATGAACTGATCGACACCTATCATCCTGACCGCATTCTTGTTGAACCGACTGGTGTCGGCAAACTGAGTGAGATCCTTGCTGCCATTAATCAGGCGAAAGAACGTCATGACGACATCGAAGTCGGTGGATCCGCCACAGTGGTTGACGCAGGAAAATGCCGTATGTACATGAAGAACTTCGGTGAATTCTTCCTGGACCAGGTTAAAACTGCTTCCACCATTATCTTCAGCCGCACCCAGAATCTCACCCCTGATCGTGTTGAGAAAAGCCGTGTCCTGATTCAGGAAGCACATCCTGATGCACGCATCATCACCACCCCCTGGGATGACATGGATCCTGATTTCATGCTGGAAGTCATTGAAAACGGAAAACCCATCGAGGTCACCGTCGAACTGCACCATCATGATCATGACCACGATGAACATGAAGAACATGAACATCATGATGACCATGACCACGACGAGCATGAAGAACATGAGCATCATCATGACCACGATGAACATGAAGAACATGAGCATCATCATGATCACGAAGACCATGATGAGCATGAACATCATCACCATGACCATGATGGACATGAGCATCATCACCACCATCACGCTCCGGGAGAACACGATGCGGATGAAGTCTTCCAGAACATCGGTGTTGAAACCGCCCGCCGTTATGAGCAGGACGAAATCCGTGCTATGGTCAACCAGCTGTCGGATGAGGAAGAATATGGCCGTATTCTCCGTGCCAAGGGCATCCTCCAGAATGCAGCCGGTGACTGGTTCCAGTTTGACTATGTTCCTGGCGAACTTGAGGTGAGACCCGGCTCTGCAGATTATACCGGCCGGCTGTGTGTCATCGGTGCCGATATCAACGAAAAAGCACTCAGGGAGCTGTTCAACGTATGAGGGATCTCGATTATATACCCGTCTACATGATTGCTGGTTTTCTGGAATCCGGTAAAACCACCATGATTCTTGATATGCTGAAGGATCCAACCTTCACCAGCGGCGAAAAGACCCTGGTCATATGCTGCGAGGAGGGTGAGGAGGAATACGACCCCGATCTTCTCATCGAGCACAATACCAGCCTTGCCATCCTTGAAGAACCGGAAGAGCTGACTTCTCTCCGTCTCAAGGAGCTCAATAACCAGTATCATCCTGAACGCGTTATTTTCGAATACAATACGATGTGGACGATTGAAAGACTGAGCCGCTGCAGGATGCCCGAGAGTTGGGAGTGGGTTCAGATCATTACCCTTGCCAATGCGCAGACGTTCGAGAACTACATGACCAACATGCGCATGCAGATGTCTGAGCCCATGAAGGAAGCTGACCTGATCCTGATCAACCGCTGTGCTCCGGATTTCCGGAAATCGTTCTGGCGCAAGCAGCTGCGTGCACTGAATCCCAGTGCGACCATTCTTTTCGAGAGTCCTGACGGAACAACGGATGACGGTGTCACGGACGATGACCTGCCTTATGACATGAAGGCAGATATCATTCCGATCTCCGAAGAACAGTTTGGCACCTTCTATCTGGATTCCATTGATCATCCCGATCGCTATAACGGCAAGACAGTCCGTCTTGTCGGTCAGCCTTTTCCCCAGTCTCAGCTTCCCAAAGGCTACTTCTTCTTTGGGCGTTACGCCATGACCTGCTGTGCCAACGATGTTCAGCCATGCGGCTGGGTTTGCCAGGGTGTCACTTCACCCAACGGAAAAATCTTTATTGATATGACGGCCGTCTGCCGGACGGTTTCCCAGAACGGACAGACCATGGTGATGCTCCAGGAACTGAGCAGCAAACAATGCAATCCAACAAAAGAAAAGTATGTTTCTTTCGTCAGTGTATAACAAAAGACGGGCTGCTGCCCGTCTTTTGTTATACGCTCGTTTATCCCATGCCCTGCCTGTACAGCTCTTTTCGGATTGTCTCTGTCACACCACCTTCCAGGTTGCTGCGGATGACATCGGTAAAGCAGGCTTTGACATCCGGATGTGCATTGCTCGGAGCAAAAGACCGGAATGCATATTCCGCCATGGAGAGATCATTCGGATAGTCCCCGAAAACAATGGTTTTCTCTTTTGAAATACCCAGCTTTTCCTGAAGCAGGGCCACTCCCCTGCCTTTTGAGATGCGCTTATCAAACACATCAATCCAGGTTGTGGAGGTCACCTTCACACTCAGGCTTTGATCCATGAGCTGGCTGAATTGCGGATAAACGTCTTTCTCAATATCCCCATAGTAAAACAGGGCAAGTTTGATCAGGTCTTCCTTCAGATCATCATAGTGCACATCACGCCATGACGGATAATACTTTTTTAGTTCCCGAACAGATGTTTCGTCCAGCTGCTCTGTATGTTCAAGCCATATCTCATCCATTCCGCATCCGATGCATCTCAGTCCCTGAAACGTTCTGGCTGCCCTTACAACCGGAAACCATCTTGACTTGGGTAATGCTTCCGCCCAAAGTCTTTTTCCGCCAAGAAATCCGCATGCACCGTTATCCGTGATCATCGCGATCTGTTGATCCCATGCTGCAAAGTGTGGTGCAACCCCCTGAACAGAGCGTCCGCTGGCCGCAGCGAAAACAACGCCATTTCTTTGCATCAGCTGGAATGTTTCCTCAAAATCTTCCGGAAGATGACCATTTCCGTCAAAAAGGCATCCATCCAGATCACTTACAATCAGCCGAATCATCCTGAACCTCCCATTAAGCTTCCAGCAAACGGATTGTCTGAATATCCTTTGCTTCTGCCGTCATATACAGGGTGTGTTGATTGGTGTAAATCACAAATCCTGCCGGGCTGCCACCTGGCTTTTTCACATATTTGCGCAGCGTATAATCAATCGGCACCGTGGATGAATTCTGTCCTTTGCTATACCATGCGGCAAGGAGTGCAGCCTCGCGGAGTGTGGCCTCGGGAATCTTTTCTTCGCTCCGGATCAGGACATGGGAACCGGGCATATTCTTGGCATGAAGCCAGGTTTCACCCGGTTTGGCAGATAAAGTCATTCTTTCGTTCTGGACTGCATTCTTTCCGACCCAGATTTCAATCCCATCCGAAGAGCAGTACCGGTATGGTTTACTCTTCGGCAGGTCACGCTGCTGGCGTCTTGATGTATTTTTCTTGACATATCCTGCCCTTGCCAGTTCCTGACGGATTTCCTCAAGTTCGCTCTCCCCGACGCATTTTCCTACATCCAGAAGTGCACCTTCCAGATAGTCGAGTTCCTTGAGTGTTTTTTCCTTTTGTTCCGCCGCCGTCTGTCTTGCAGAACGTGCTTTCTGATACTTTTTAAAATAGCGCTGTGCATTCTGGGACGGCGTCAGCTGAGTGTCCAGCGGAATGTGGATGGTCTTGCCTTCGGGATCATAGAAATTATCCAGTTCGACCTCCTGCATGCCTTTTTTTAGCTGCCAGAGATTTGCATTGATGATATCCCCCATGACACGATATTCTTCCATCCTCGCAGCACCGGACAGTTCTTCTTCCTGCAGGGCAAGCTTCTTTTCACATCGCTCGATCTGACCTTTCAGGACCCGGACCATGGAAGCACTTTTCTGGGCCAGGCGATCCTGGAGGTCCCTGGAACCAAAGTAGGACTCCAGGGCTTCACTGAGTGTTCTGCAGCTTTTCCTTGTTCCCTGTTGGAGACTGAAATAAGGAAAAGGAAGCACCTCTGTACAATTCCCGCTGTCATCTTCCATGATGCATGGATCCATTCTGTCCAACAGTTTGACGAGCAGATCGGTCAGCCGTTCAGCCGTCTGTGCAAGATCTTCTGCCTTCTCCTCGCCCGGCTGAAGCACACGGAAGGCAAGCTCTTTCGCTGTCAGTGTGGACAGTCCCATCACACTCTGGGAAAGAGCCTTATACAGCGGAACATCCCCCTGCGCCTGAAGCCGTTCCAGCAGCTCCTGCCGGTCCGCTTTTTCCGGGATCATCTTGTCCTGGGAAGGTGGGGCCTCATAGATCAGACCGGGCAAAATCTGTCGGACACGGTTCATTTCCTGGGATACATGGCGTGTCGCTTCAATGATTCTTCCTTCAGCATCGGTCATAATCAAATTGGAATGCCTGCCCATGATCTCCAGAATCAGACGGCGCAGAATGTGGTCACCCATCTCATCCACGGTATCAATGTCGATATGGATCACTCGGTCACCTGAAACCTGGCGTACCGACTGGATGCGGCCTCCAAGAAGCTGCTTGCGAAGGATCATGCACATGACGGGCGGTTCCAGGGGATTGGGAAAAGAAGATACGGTGAGATGACACCTCGCATTATTGGGCGACGCACATAAAAGAAGACGTCGGTTCTCCCCTTCCGCCCTGACAACCAGAATCACTGTATCTTTCTCCGGCTGGCTGATTTTATCAATTCTGCCGCCTGCAAGCTTACGGTTCAGTTCCCTTGCAGCAAACCCGGCTGTCAATCCATCCATTGGCATTGTTTTGTGCTCCTTCTCTCTGGTATCCGCATACAGCTTCTTTCTGTGTGCTGTCTTTGTATTATAACACGACCGGCAGTGTTTCCGTCTGCATATTTCGTGTCCCGGCACAGGAAATCACAAAATTCTGTATGGCTTGACTAACCGATACGAAAGGAATAGGATTTATTCCATCAGATATATCGTCTGAACAATATTACTTATGGAGTGATGACTTAT
>ONVN01000145.1 GCA_900321295.1 uncultured Eubacteriales bacterium | reverse complement strand
TTTCTTTTGGCCTTCGTTAAGGGGTCTGTCTGTATTCTTCTCCGGAATCCAGTTCGCTTGGTACTGCCAGGAGATGGTCCCTGTCCAGGAAAGTGATTTTCTCACAGCACATGTCCCGTCCCCAGCCGGCTGTCCGGTCCTTCCTATGTCGTCCATAGAGGATGTAATACTCCCCCTGGTATTCTGTCACGCAGGCATGGCCGCATCCGGTGATGCCGTGCCGCCCCTGCAGCAGGATGTTGTCATGATCAAAGTCCAGCGGGAGAATATAGGGCCCCATGGGATGTCTTGACCAGGCATAACGCATTGCGTAACGGTAATCCATGACATCATAAATGGCCCAGGAAAAAAGATAGCGGTCACCGATGCGTATGAAATCAGGCGCTTCGTTGTAGATCGACTTATCTTCAAGGGACGGATGGTGGCTGAACTGGCTGTAAATCGTATCGGACAGACAGCGCATTTCACCCCTCAGCTCCACATGGTGCGGGGACAGGGAGATCTGGCTGATCATGCATTTTCCCTGCCCGAAAGCAAAATAGACGTTTCCCTCGTCATCCTTGATAAAAGCCGGATCAATCGTCTGGAAATCATAATCCGTTTTGGCAATCAGCGGCGCTCCGATTACATCCCTGTAGGTTCCTGCCGGCTGATCGCAAACCGCGATCCCGATCTGCTGATCGGCGCAGAATGCGAGGTAAAAGTATCCCCCGGATTCAACCATGGCGGGTGCCCAGGCTTTCTCCTGAGCCCAGGGTATGTCCCTGAAGTCCAGAATGGTCCGGGGAGCCGACCAGTGCTGAAGGTCGGTCGAATGCCAGCAGACAAACTCCCGACCGGGGCTGCTGCCCCCGCCTGTGGCCGACATGTAATAATCCTCGCCATGCTTTAAGATGCAGGGATCACCTGCTTTTTCAGGAAGAATCGGATTTTTCATCGGAATACACTCCTTCTTCGGTTCCCTTGTTTCCGCCATTATACAGAACGCGTCCGGCTTTGTCATCCATCGGAAGTGTCTGCAAAGAACCCGCTATTCCCGCGGAAAAGACGGTTCACGGGGGAGAGAACCGCCGGACAATCGATTCCTCCTGTCCAGAAACCCGTACTGTTCATTTATACTGAACAGCGTTTTACGTTTTTGGAACATCCGGAAATCAGGAAGGAAAACAAACGTCGGAAAAACAAAATCCACGAAAGAATCATTACTGTTATGGGATATTAAAGATCATAAAGTACAGGTTTTTTGCAAAAAGCCCGGGAAACGGTAACGCGGTCATTGACATTGAATACAGAAAGTGCTACGATCAAATTGTTCATTAATACTGAATATAGTTCATTTGCCTTTTGCCGATCAATTCAATAACGGGGAGGTATTTGATCATGTCGAACAGGGAAAAAGCAGGTCTTTGGCCGGTTATGCTGACCCCATTCACGCAGGAAGGCGATGTGGACTACGCCTCCCTCGAGCGTCTGATTGACTGGTATGAATCCAGCGGCGTGGATGGCTTGTTTGCGGACTGCCAGTCGAGCGAAATCTTTTTTCTGAGTCTTCGGGAACGCGTCCGGATTGCACAGTTTGTCAAGTCACATGCGCATGTTCCGGTTCTAGCTTCTGGACATGTATCCAATGCATTTCCGGACCAGCTGGAAGAACTCAAAGCCATTGCATCGACAGGCGTGGACGCACTGATTCTGATTACAAACCGTCTGGTCCATCCGGGGCGGCAGCAGGAATCCATCATGCCCAGGGTCCGGGCGGTTATGGAAGCCATTCCGGAAATTCCGCTGGGTTTTTATGAGTGTCCCTATCCTTTTAAACGCCTGATTACACTCGATGAACTGAAGGAATGTGCTGACAGCGCGCGCTTTGCCTTCATGAAAGACACCTGCTGCGATCTGTCCCTGATTGAAAAACGCATACAGGTACTGAAAGGCTCCACCCTGAAATTGTACAATGCCAATACCACAACCTGTCTGGACTCCATTCTCAGGGGAGCTGCCGGTTTTTCAGGGGTCATGCTGAATTTCCATCCGGCGCTTTACCGGCTGATGGTGGATTCCATTGCGGAGCATCCTGAAAAAGCGGCGATGATTCAAAGCTTCCTGACACTGTTTTCTGAGATTGAACGCCAGTACTATCCGGTCAATGCCAAATTCCATCTGAAAGAAATTGTCCAAATCTTCTCTTCCGACTACGCGCGTGTCCTTCCTGCAGAGGGAATGACGGAAACGTTCAGGACAGAAGTGCGTCACATGGACCAGGCTGTCCGCTGTCTGATGAATCATCTCTGAGGAACGGAACGCAACCGGTTCCGGACAGAAAGAAGAATCTGAATGCCCATGGAGAACACAGGAAAATCTCTTGTCCGGGCCGCTTCCAGGTTTCACAAAATGCACAATGACAGACCTGGCTCAGGGCCTTCGCCCCGTTTCGCCCCGGCCGCTGTCATCCGCAACGCTGCGCCGGTTACAGAGCAGCTTCCCAGCCTGCAGAACTGTTTTTGATCCCGTTTGTCTGTATTTCCGGGCAGAAAGCCGGGCTTCACGGAGCCCGTGTCTTGTGAATTCCCGGAATCCGGGAAAAAGCTCAAGTCAACGATTTTCGCATGACTTTATGGGGAGGTGACCGTCTGTGCTTTCCATTCAAAACCGGTATGATCCGGGCGAATGCCGGAAAAAACTGCCAAGCCACATTCAGATTCTTCACGAACCAACACCGGAATGGAATTATGCCCATCACCCGTTTCTTGCTTTTTTCAAAGATCGGTTTTATATCACCTTTTCCCTGGGGGTCAATCAGGAAGACGATGTCGGTCAGCGGGTCATGATCACAAGCAGTCCTGATTTTATTCACTGGGATGAGCCTCGTGAACTTGCACGGCCGGAGGGGAAGTATGGTGTCCTGATTCCTTCCGGGCCCTACACCTGCGAAAAACGGATCAATCAGTATCTTCTGCAGTTCTCCTACCAGGAACAGGTGCTGCGCAACGGCCGGCGGCAGCGGGGAAGTGCAGGAAGGGAAGACTGGTGTTTTCGTGTCCTGACGAGCGAGGATGGCACGCACTATCAGGAATGCGGCAAACTGTCCCGGACACAGTTCGGCGGAAACATGCCGGTTCAGCGTCTGTCCTGCGGCCGTCTTTTCTCCTGCGGGGGCCAGCACGCTGGATGGACAGAGGACCCGGAAGGGTTGAAAGGATGGACGGGAACGGAGGTTTTTCCGGATTCCTATCCGGAACTTCGCAGTGCGGAACATGCCCGTCCGCTTCTGCCGGGTGAAGTCGGCGATTTCCGTCTGGAGTTATGTGAGGGCTCGTTCCTGGAGTATGATGACGGCCATCTCCTCATGCTTCTGCGCTCCGGAACGCCGTATTTGTGGGGCTCTGTTTCCTGCGATCATGGTGCATCCTGGTCCCTGCCTCAGCCCACGCAGTTCACTGACAACCGTACGAAGTTTTTCCTTGGCAGGTTCCCTGACGGCCGGTACTATCATGTCGGAACACCGGATCCATTCCCCCCGCGTGTCCGTCAGGTGCTTGCGCTGTCTGTGTCAGAGGACGGTCAGCTTTTTGATCAGCACTATCTTCTGGAAGACCGCCAGTTCAAAGGCCGCTATCCGGGACTGGATAAAAACGGTATTTATGGATATCCCACCTGTCTTGTGCGGGACGGAATTCTCTATGTAACGTGCTCGATCAACAAAGAAATGATCTGTGTCATGCATTTTGACCTGAGTGAAGTGTGAGGTGATGCGATTTGACGAAAACCGGGACAGCTCCGAAGCGCTCGCTGAAGAGACGCTTCATCCGTGCATTTCAGCGTGACAAATGGCTGTATCTGATCATGCTTTTCCCCTTTGTGTATTACGTGCTGTTTTGCTATTATCCCATGTATGGCGTTACACTGGCGTTCAAGCAGTACAAGCCGAAACTGGGAATCATCGGAAGTCCCTGGGCAAGCCAGAATGGAATGAAATATGTTCTGCAGGTGGTCAGGGATCCTTATTTCTGGACTGTTTTCCGCAACACCATTATTCTGAATATTGAGAACCTGATCATTACCTTCCCGGCGCCGATCATTCTTGCGCTGATGCTCAACGAAGTCGTTCATCCGTATTACAAGCGGATTGTCCAGACCGTGACGTACCTTCCGCACTTTCTTTCCACCGTGGTTGTTGTCGGCATGATGAACTCCATGTTCAATTCATCGGGCATTGTCAATCAGATGATTGCCTCCATGGGAATGGATAAAATCAACTTTCTCAATGATGCGCAGTACTTCAGGCCGATGTATATCGGATCCAATATCTGGCAGAGCGTGGGATGGGATACCATTATTTTCCTGTCCGCTCTTTCCGGACTGGACATGCAGTTATATGAAGCCGCAAAGATTGACGGAGCCGGCCGCTGGAAACAGACACTTCATGTTACGATACCGGGCATTCTGCCAACCATCATTATCATGCTGATTCTGGCGATGGGAAGAATCATGAATGTCAGCTACCAGAAAATACTCCTGATGATGACCGGCACGAATCAGTCGGTGTCGGATGTGATTTCCACGTATGTTTACCGGCGCGGAATTACAAAGGCGGATTTCAGCTATGCCACGGCCGTCAACCTCTTCCAGTCACTGGTCAGCCTTCTGTTTGTTTCTGTGACCAACTGGATCTCCCGAAGAACCAGTGAGACTTCACTTTGGTAAGAAGGAGGAATGCAGAATGAAAATCAAAGAAGGCGGCATGAGCCGCGTTGCTTTCCAGATCTTCAACTATGGATTCCTTTTTCTGCTGATGCTGGTCTGCCTTTATCCCCTGTATCTTCAGTTCATTACCTCCATCAGCCATGGCCTTGAGGTGATGAAAGGCGGGATCACGCTTATTCCGCGCAATGTCACCATGCAGACATATACGACACTCGTCCGGGGCGAGTTGTTTATGTATATGAAAAATACGATTGTATATACGGTGGTCGGAACCCCGGTCAACCTGATCATGAGCTGCCTGTGCGCCTATCCTCTGGCCAGAAAGACCTTTTCCGGACGCAAGTTTTTTACGGCAATGGTGACCGTCACCCTCTTTTTCTCCGGGGGCATGATCCCTCTCTATCTGACTGTCCGGAGTTTTGGCATGATGGATACAATGTGGGCCCTGATCCTTCCGGGAGCCATTTCCACCTACAATATGATCATTATCCGTACAGCATTCCAGGCGATTCCGGATTCCCTGATTGAGTCCGCCCAGCTCGATGGTGCGAATGATCTGATTGTTCTGATCCGCATCGTGATTCCGCTTTCCAAGGCAACGCTTGCCACCATGCTTCTCTTCTACTCGGTGACACACTGGAACAGCTATTTCGATGCCATGCTGTATCTGAACAAAAAGGAGCTGTATCCTCTTCAGATCATGCTGAGAAATATGCTCATTGGCGGACTATTTAACGAGGAAACCGCGATTGCCGGCGCAAGCGCCGACAGTTTTGCGGTCACAGACGCCACCCTGCGTTCTGCTGCCATTATTGTAACGACTCTTCCGATTCTGATCGTCTATCCTTTTGTTCAGAGATATTTTGTCAAGGGTGTCATGATCGGATCGGTCAAGGGCTAACACGGTAACCCAATGGGCACTGCCCATGGAAAATATTTTAAGGAGGAATCCCTAATGAAGCTCAGGTCTATTCTTGCTCTGATTCTGGCAGTCATGATGCTGATGTCCGTGGCGTCCTTCGCAGCTGCAGAGGATGCACACACCGGTTATCTGTCGGAAGAACTCGCAACGCTGCGTGTCATGCGCGATGAAAACCCGAATCAGCCCATCAAAACCGACACATTGAAACTTCAGACCATCAAGGAACTCCTGAATGTCGAACTGGTCATCGAAGCGCCGCCGAAGGCATCCTACACGGACAAAAAGTCCGTCCTGATTGCTACGGACGATATGCCCGATATCATGTATGTTGATTTTGCGGATGTACAGTCCTATGCACGTGATGGTCTGTTTGTCAATCTGTCGGAACACCGTGATGAAATGCCGCACCTGTTTGCCCTTCTGGACGCCAATCCCAGTCTGGCCATGGCAACGGTCGACGGTCAGTTCTATTCCGCTCCGACCCTCTACCGGTCCAATCCGGACGCCACGCTTTCCGGTCAGCTGGTGAATTTCCGCACCGACCTTCTTGAAAAATACAATCTGCCCACCCCGACAACCTGGGATGAGCTTTACGACGTCATGCTCGCGATCAAGGAAAAGGAACCAAACCTGATCGGTATGACCAACCGCAAGGCTGGAAACACAACCGCCACCCGCAAGCTTCTGGACTGCGTATCGTTCCCTCTCGGTTCCTATTCCACCATGTACCGTGATCCGGATCTGAACAGCGGCTGGATTTATGGACCGACCCATGAGAATTTCAAGGAAGTACTCAAGTATCTCAACAAGCTCTGGGAAGCCGGACTGATGGATCCCGACTATGCTTCCATGACCAAGGATCTGTGGCAGGAAAAGCTGTCTTCCGGCCAGGCGATGTGCACCATTGACAATGATGGTGTTGTCCGCAATTTCAATGTTGCCCTTGCAACCATTGATCCTTCCTTCAAGATTGGCGTGATTCCGACCCTGACCAACTCACTGGGTCAGACCCGGAATACCAGCTATGCCAACGATCGTCCCGGCAATGCATTCATCATTCCGGCTTCCAGTGAAAAGATCGATTTGGCGATCAAATTCCTGGACTGGTGCTATTCTGAAGAAGGCACCGACGTGAACAACCTCGGCAAAGAGGGCGTCAGCTACGACAATGTGGACGGCGTCAAGACATTCAAGGAAGAAATCCTTGCCAAGTATGCCGCCAATGGATCCAATGCCATCTATGATATGTCCTCTGAACTGGGCATTGGTCTCCTGGAATTCACTCCCCGTTATGACACGACGCCCGATAACCAGGTTGCTCTTTACCTCCAGGGTTCCGATGAGGCACGTGAAGCCTATCGTGAAGTGACCCGTTCCATCCTCAATGACCCGGGCCTTGTCGATGTTTCCACCATTACCACCGCTCCGCCTCTGAACGCAGAACAGACAGAACGGTATAATGAGCTTCTGATCGCTGTGGAAAATATCGTGTGGCAGGAAGTCGACAAATACATCACCGGTCAGGAACCGATCGAGAACTATGACAAGGTGATTGAAGCTGCCAAGGCAGCCGGCGCAACGGAAATGGAAGAGATTTACAACGCCGCCTGGGATGCAGCTCTCGGTAAGTAATCCTTCCCGTCTTCAGCACCCTGCAGCCCGGCCTGCAGGGTGCTTTTCATCCATCTGTTTACGATTTTCAGAAAGGAATATGATACCATGTCCCGTCATTTACTGCCTTTCCTGTGGCTTCATGGTGAGGATGACCAGACCTTGATTCAGGGAATCCAAAGCATAGCGGATTCCGGATGCCGTCTGTTCTGTGCGGAATCCAGGACCCATCCGGATTTTCTGGGGCCTTCCTGGTGGCATGAAATGGAGATTCTTCTGAAAACCTGCCAGGAACGCGGTCTGCAGTTTTATCTTCTGGATGACACCCACTTTCCCTCCGGCTTCGGAAACGGAGCCGGTGCAGGAACGCCGTTTCAGCGAATGATGCTCAGGGAAATTCACATGGATTATGTGGGTCCCATGAAGGGTGGCCGCATTCTGGTCCGGCCGGACGGTGATGCGTCGGTGCTGGTGGCCGTTGTTGCAGGAAGGAAACTCAAAACGGGCAACCGGACGGAATCGTTTGTGGATCTGGGCGGGTTTGCCGTCACTGAGCTGCAGGACCTGACGGACCGGGTTCAGGACGGCATGATCCAATGGGATGTTCCGGAAGGCACATGGCGCGTGTTTCTTCTGACGGCAACCTATGTTTCCGAACGAAATCCTCCCCAGAAGTTCCTCAATCCGCTGCTTCCGGATGCTTCGCGGCTGATGATCGAAACGATCTATGAACCGCATGCTGCCTTTTTCGGAGATGCATGCGGCACGACTTTTCTCGGATTCTTCTCCGATGAGCCCGCCCTGCGTGCAGGACGAGGGTCGCATGCCGTGCCGGGTGAGTACCCCCAGCTCCCGATTCCCTGGCGTCTGGATATGCCCAAGATTCTTCAGGAGGCGTTTGGACCGGATGCACGGGCATGGCTTCCTGCCCTGTGGTATGACTGCGGGGAGAAGACGCATGCGATCCGCTATGCACTGATGGATACGGTATCGGGGCTGTATGCCAGGAATTACAGTCAGCCGCTTGGAGCATGGTGCCAGGCGCATGGGCTGGAATATATCGGGCATGTGATTGAACAGAACAATGCGCACTCAAGACTGGGCCAGGGGGCAGGACACTATTTTCGTGCCATTTCCGGACAGACAATGTCCGGCATGGACCTGGTGCTGCATGAACTGAGACCTTCCTCACGGGACCATTATCATGCATGGAAGACACAGGACTTTGAGGCAGAGGACGATTTCTTCCGGTATATGCTGCCGCAGATGACCCTGTCGGCTGCACTCCTTGACCCAAAGAAAAAGGGAAGGGCACTGTGCGAGATTTTCGGGGCATACGGATGGCAGGAAGATGTCGGTGAGATGCGCTATCTCTCCAATTTCCTTCTCTCCAGGGGAATCAACATGTTTACCCCGCACGCTTTCTCGCTGAAACCTTTCCCGGACCCTGATTCGCCTCCGCATTTTGGTCCGGAAAACCCGCTGATGCCCATGATTGCCCGGCTGTTCGGACAGATGGAAGAAACCGCCTGTCTGATTGACGGGGGAAAACCTGTCCTGGATGTGGCCGTACTCTATTACGCAGAACTGGAATGGCTCAATGGATCCGGTTGCATGAAGACGCAGGAAATCGTGCGCCGACTGGAGCAGCACCAGATTCCCTGCATGGTCATTCCTGCTGAGCAGCTGGACCGCTGGGACTGGAAAATGCTCCTGGTGCCTGAGGCTGAACAGTATCCGGAATCTGTCATGGCGGCTCTGCAGAAAGAGCAGAAAGACGGAAAACAGATTCTGTTTGTGAGCAGAGGGAATTCCTTCCACACGGAGAATTCCTTGCCATGGATTCCGCTGGAGGAGGCAGCCCGGCGCGCCTTTCCTTTCCGCGGACTGATCACAGACACGCCTCAGCCACTGCTCCATGTTTATTCCTATCAGCGGCCTGATGGGCCGATTCTTGTCCTGTTCAACGAACATGACCGGGAGGAACTGGACTGCTTCATTTTCTGGGACAAGCTGGATGATTTCGTCCTTTACGATCCCGAGAGAGGAACGGCTGTGATCCCTGACCGGAAACCAGTCGATGAGAAAACATACGGTCATCTGCATATGACGCCCGGACAGCTTCTGATTGCGGGCATGCCTCAGGCGGGCTGGCCGGAGGCAACCCCGGAGAAGCATTACGGAAGGCCGTTCGTGATCCGTCCGTCCTGGCATATGGTCATGCCGGACGGACAGACCATCCATTCAGAGGATCCGCCCGACCCGGTTTCTCTCTGCGGCAGGGTCAGCGGGACGGTTATCTATGACGCCGTGATTGAAACAGAGGGGTTTGACAGGCTGGAAGTATGTGATGCCTCCGGGTCTGTCCAGGTTTTCCTGGACGGGAAATCACTGGGAATCCGGGATGCAGCTCCTTACCGGTTTTATAGTGCAGTGCCGGCAGGCTGTGTCCGGATTGAGATCCGGGTGATCCTTCCCGCGGTTTATCAGGTGAGGGATGAATTATCCATGTATGAATATCTGCCGCGCTCAGGAATCAAAGGACCGCTGAAGCTTTACCGGACTGGAGAGAAAGGGAGGGAAAGGGACGGATGAACAGAGTTGAAGTCAAAGACACAACAAGGGCAGACCACCGTTTTCAGGACGGGGCCCTGCCGCATGTTTCGGGTGTGAAAAGCTTTCAGATCCTGCGTGCAAACCGTGAGCACCCGGAAACAGCGGACGGGTTCGGATGGACCTATAATCATGCGCCGATGCTCGTAAAGGCCTATGACACCTTCTTCTGCGAATATTTATCCAACCCTGTCGACGAACATGAAGTGCCGGGGCACACCCTGCTGACGCGCAGTTCAGACGGCATACAGTGGGAGAAACCGGTTGTGGCCTTTCCGGTGATGACAGTCGATACCGCGCCTTACCTCGGACCGCGCAGCAGCCTGCTGAAGCCGCAGATGGAAACAGTCCCGCACCAGCGCATGGGTTTCTATCTTGACCGGAACGGCGTGCTTCTCATCCTGTCTTTTTATGGCATTGTGCACGACCGCCATATGAGTATGCCCTGTGACGGATGGGGCATCGGAAGGGCTGTACGCCGCATCTTTCCTGACGGCAGTCTGGGCGATATCTTTTTCCTGCTGTTCAATGAACCGGCTGGTTTTACGAGGGAGAACACACATTTGTTTCCGCATTATACGGAAAGCAGCGATGATGCGCTGATCCATGCCTGTGAAGAACTTCTGAACAACGGTCCTGTGATGCGCCAGATGTATGAGGAACAAAGGTTTGACCGGAACCTGTTTCCGAACAGCGGTGCAGAGGCTCTGTCCTATTACACGGCCCGGGACGGCCGGATGGTGGGAGTCTATAAAAAAAGCCTGGTCTCTTATTCAGAGGACCAGGGAAAGACATGGACCAGTCCGGAGAAACACATGAGCATTCATACCCTTTCAGGCAAGGTCTGGGGACAGCGGACGTCGGACGATCGTTATGCGCTTCTGTACAATCCTACGTTTGACGGACAGCACCGATGGCCGATTGCCATGGTCACAGGGGAGGATGGCTATTCCTTTGATCATCTGATGGCAGTCACGGGGGATATGAGTCCTCAGCGATACGGCGGACTGGATAAAAATCTGGGGCCGCAATATCTGCGCGGGATCGCTGAGCATCATCTCAGTCCGATGGAAAAAGATCTTCATCTTGTATACTCCAACAACAAGGAAGATATCTGGATCAGCCATATTCCGGTGCCGGTCAGCAGCTGTGGAGCAAAGGAAGGAAATCTGGACTGGGACCATGGCTTTCCGGAAGAACTTGGTGTTTATTCACCTTCCTGGGCGCCGGTCCGCATCCGGAACGGAGCGCTGGTTCTGATGGATCAGGACCCGTATGACCGGGCAGCGGTTGAAGCCGCGCTGGGCAGCATGACATCGGGGACGGTGGAACTGGTTTTTTCCGCCATTCAGGTGTCCGAAGGGAACAGGGTGACGATCGAACTGCAGGACCCCTGCGGAAAAGTCATTTTCCAGATGCTGCTTTCTCATGATCACACCGTTTTTATGCGTATGGACGGGCGGATTGAGCCGTTTGCAGAATGGAAACCGGAAATGCAGCTGCATCTTCGGATTGATTTGGAGACCGACCGGGCGAGCCTGCACGTTCGCCTGAACCAGAAGGAAAAGACCATCCTGTTCAATGCAAGCGTGAATGAAATTGCGCGTATCTTTGTGGCAACAAAGATGCATATTCCACGTCTTTCCACCCTGGATGACTGTGGAAAATATGGAACAAAAGACCAGGTGCTTCCGCAAGCCGGGGAGCCGGTGAGTCCCACGGAGATCCGGATTGAGCAATTGTCCTGGAAACATGCATCCACCTGAGTCTGCAGGATCGGCGCACGGGAAGGAAAGAACGGTACAATCGCTGTCACGGCGTTCTCATGCCCAGTGGGAGAAATGGCCGGAAAACCGGAATCTGCGGGACGAGGAACTGCATCCATCGTCCTTTGAGGAGCTGCCTGCGGCAGTGAACGATGTCTGTCATCAAGAAACTGTTGATGGAGGGAATAACCATGTTGAAAGAGTGGAAGCTGCTGGTGCTGTGTATGGTTCTGCTGTTTCTGCTGCCGTGCGTCGCCAGGGCGGCCACCCCGCTTCTTGGAGCTGATTGCGGAGAAAATGCCTGCCCTATTCCCACAATCAATGAGCTGAACCAGCCCGTCTATGCGATTGTGTCTCCTGTGGGCTATCACGCGGTGGATATGATTGAGCAGGCCCCGAGATTGGATACGCTGGCCGGGAAGAAAATCGCCCTGGTGGGCGGCAGCTTTATGGCTTCCGTGACACATGATGAACTGGAAAAGTGCATTCGGGAGACCTATCCGACTGCGGAATGTTACATGTTCCAGCAGGTGGGCAGCGGCGGGCCTTACTCTGTGTTTGGTCAAAGCAGCCAGACCCGCGCCTTTCAGGACAAACTGCGGTCCCTCGGTATTGATGCGGTGATTTCCGGTAACTGCGGCTGTGGCCTGTGCACCATGAAGGAGTCCGGCTCCGCCATTGCGGCGGAGTATCTGGGGATCCCCGCGGTCACGGTCGGCGCGCCAACCTTCATCCGACAGATCCATTCCACAGGTGTGAACCGGGGTGTACCCGTGCTGCGAACGGCGGAATATCCCGGCGCGTTCGCTTCCCACACAGAGGAGGAACTGCGCTGGAATACCAGAGAGGTGGTGTGGCCGCAGATTGTTGCCTCACTGACAGAACCCATCACGCAGGCAGAGGCTGATCAATATGCCGCTTCGGGAAGGCGTCCTTATGACGAAGTGGTGTATACAGGAACCTTTGAGGAAATTCAGGAGTTCTGCCAGGTGAACGACTGGACGGACGGCTTGCCGGTCGTGCCGCCTACAGACGCCCTGGTGCGCGAGTATCTGCGCTTTACGCCCTGCCAGGCCGATGAGCTTCTTGGCATTTATCCGCTGGCATACCGGGAATGCGTTGTGTATACAGTGGCAGTCAACGCGGTGATGGCGGGGGTGCCCAAGGAGTTCATGCCGATCTGTGTCGCACTGACCCAGGCGCTGGGCAACGGGGAATGGCGCAGGCCCCTGGCCAGCACCCACGGCTGGTCGCCCTATGCCTGGCTGAACGGTCCGCTGGCCAGGCAGCTGGGGATCGACTGCGGTCAGGGCATGATCAGCGAGCAGAAGAACAAGGTGCTGGCGCGCTTTATGGATCTGATGCTGCTGAACCTGGGCGGCTATTATGTGAAGGAAAACCGTATGGGCACCTTCGGTTATCTGACGCCCTTCACTTTTGCGGAGGACGAGGAAGCCTGCCAGCGGGTAGGCTGGATGCCCTATCATGTGGCCCATGGCTATGATTGGGACGACAATGTGGTCACCGTTTCTTCCGCTCTTTCCTGGGGAAACAATGTCACCCCGGCCACCAGTGATCCGGAGCAGATCATGCAGCTGATGGCCTTTGACATCACCGAAAAGCAGCAAAACGGTCTGGGCAATACCAATCCGCAGGTATATAGGACAATCTTCATCACCGAGCCGGTTGCCGCGGACCTGGCGCAGACCTATCCAGGCAAGGATGCGTTGGAGAACGACCTGATCGCTACCGCCCGACGGCCTCTGTATATGCGGGCTTATGCCAATTACTGGGCCAACACCGGCAGCGTGCAGAGCGATCAATACACCTTCCAGGAATACTATGGCCGCTTGAGCCGTTCAGAAGCGGAGCAGGCCGCGGAGACAGATACTCCCGATTGGCTCAAGGGTGTTGTCCGACAACAACAGATCACCACCATTGCCACCATGAACAAGGGTGAAACAGCTATGCTGATTGCCGGCGACGGTGCTCGAAACAAATTCATGGTGCTGCCGGGCGGCGGCTGTGTAACCCTTGAAATCCGGCTGCCGGAAGACTGGGATGCACTTGTGGCACCCATGGGCTATGAACAGCTGAGCCATTTTCACCTGAAGGATTCGGACTGACGCGAAAGACAGAAGGAATTAACCCTGCATGGTATCTGGAATCCCCGCTATGACTGCAGAAAATGCGGCTTCGGGATGAAAAAGAGTATACCGGCCTGATCGGTGGAAAGACAGGCGATGCCGCATGTGTCAGAAACGATGGCGTAAGCTTCCGCTAGCTTGTGCACAAATTCTGAGAAAAGGACGATAAACTGTGAACCGAAAGCTGATTTTTGTGGATATCGATGGAACTCTGACGATTCCGGGAAGCAATACACCGCCGGAAAGTGCCATGAAGGCAGTGCGTATGGCCAGGGATAAAGGACATAAAGTCTTTCTGTGCAGCGGACGCAATCGGGGCATGATGGCGCCGGTGCTGGCACTTGGTTTTGACGGAGCGGTGGCCGGAGCCGGCGGTTATGTATTTGCGGGCGGCAAGGTGCTTTTCGATTGTCCGATGAAAAAAGAAGAGTTTGAAACGGGTATGGGCCTTTTAAAGGAAAACGGTGTGTTTCGGACGATTGAAGCAAGAGACACAACCTGGGGAGATGAGGACCTGGGAGATTTCCTGACACAGGCAGGGGAAGGAAACAGTGAACTTGTCCGGTGGCGCAAAGCCCTGGCAGAGCAGTTGAATATCCGTCCGATGCAGGAATACGACGGAAGTCCCATTTACAAGATCGTTTTCATGTGCAGGGAAGCAAAACAGCTGGAACCGGCACGGCAGGCGCTGGAAAAGGAATATCGTTTCGTGGTGCAGGATGTGGCCGCCCACCATTGCCTGAACGGTGAACTGATCAACCGCAAATTTGACAAGGGACGGGGCGTCCGGATTCTTGCGAAGGAATTCGGCGCTGCAATTGAAGACACCATCGGATTGGGTGACAGCATGAATGACCTGGAAATGATCGAAACGGTCGGGATTTCCGTCTGCATGGACAACGGAAGTCCGTTGCTAAAAGAAAAGAGTGACATGATTTGTCCGTCTGTGGAAGAGGATGGCCTGTATAAAGCATTTGAGCGGCTGCAGCTGATATAGGTTTATCCTTTCAGTTCATACTGTTGGCATTTTAGATAATATGAAGTGACCTCAGCATTTGCAACAACGTGGATTTACCCGTATACTGACAAATGCTACAAAGCCAGCTGCGGGGCTT